>QNXU01000128.1 GCA_003973485.1 Bacteroidota bacterium
TTTTCAGCATGGAGACAGCTGCTTTTTACAATAAAACATGCAATGGGGTTAGTATTTAGTGAACTGAGAAAAATAAATCGACCTGAGGTGGTTTTCAGACCGATTTATTAGTAATATCTTTAAATAGTTTTTAAGCAGACCCTAATTAAATCAGCTTCAATTTCAGTCGCCAAGACTATAGCTTCTGCTTCTCCATCATCGAGATCTAAAAAATACTTAAGTGCGTTTGTATCTTGAATCGGATTAATATTTATCCATTCAATTTTTGATAAATCTTTATATTAAGCTTTATTTTTTCCTGCTTCAATTTCGTCAAAAACAGCTTTTGGGATATTAATTTGATTGTAAAGCTTTTGCAATAACTCTAATCTATCCAGTTTTAACAAAGAAATAATGGGAGTAGTATTCGAAACAACTCTAAGCATTTTCAATTTCTTCAGTTAAATCAGTTGAGTTTAGTTGCCCAAGCATAGATACATTATATTTTGCAAGTAATTCTAAAAAATCTACACGTGATATACCTAATACCTTTGCAGCTACTCCAGATGATACCTTTCCCATTTCAAAAAGTTTGACCAATGAGCTGGTTTTTATTTCAGACTTAAAATCTATATCACTTAATTTTAAAGAATTTGCTAGTGATTCAGGGTATTCGATATTTATCATAGCTTTATTTTTCATTACTTTAAATATAACGAAATCATTCTTTATATAATTCGCATCACTATAATTTGACCAATTAACAGTTTACACCTACTATTAACTAATCTCCTCATCCTCCCTCATCAATTTTTCTAAAATCTGCGTAGCCGCCTTAGCGATATTAGTTCCTGGACCAAAAACTGCACTTACCCCAGCTTCATACAAGAAATCATAATCTTTAGGTGGAATTACTCCTCCAGCAATTACCATAATATCTTCTCTACCGATCCTTTTTAATTCATTGATCAATTTAGGAATCAACATTTTATGTCCTGCTGCTAGGCTAGATGCTCCAACAATGTGTACATCATTTTCGGCTGCTTGCATAGCTGATTCTTCAGGGGTCTGGAAAAGCGGTCCGATATCCACATCAAAGCCCAAATCCGCAAAGCTGGTAGCAATTACTTTAGCACCTCTATCGTGTCCATCTTGTCCCATTTTGGCGATCAGAATCCTAGGTCTTCTTCCTTCTAATTCTGCAAAATCATTCGCTAACTTTTGGGCTTTTTTAAAGTCCTCGCTATTGCCTGCTTCTCCAGAATAAACTCCTTGAATGGAGCGAATAGTGGCTTTATGTCTTCCAAATGATTTTTCCATAGCATCTGAGATTTCACCTAATGTAGCTCTTTTTCGAGCTGCTTCCACAGCAAATTCCAATAAATTGCCTTTTCTTGATTTGGCGCATTCAGCCAAATTCTCAAGAGCAGTCTGAGTTTCAGCCTCATTTCTATCTGCTTTCAATTTTTCTAGTCGCTTAACCTGAGATTTCAAAACGGCTGTATTATCTACCTCACGTAATTCAATATCACTCTCTTCATCCGTCTGATAGCGGTTTATGCCCACTATGACTTCCCTTCCTGAATCAATTCCTGCTTGTTTTCTTGCAGAAGCTTCTTCAATCCTCATTTTAGGAAGTCCTGATTCAATGGCTTTGGTCATTCCACCTAATTCTTCCACTTCCTCAATCAATTTCCAAGCTTTTTTTACTAGCTGGTCTGTCAAAAACTCCACATAATAGGAACCGCCCCAAGGGTCAACCGTCTTGGTGATTTGCGTTTCATTTTGCAGAAATAGCTGAGTATTACGTGCTATTCTAGCCGAGAAATCTGTAGGCAAGGCAATGGCTTCATCCAAAGCATTGGTATGCAATGATTGTGTATGTCCCAAAACTGCGGCCTTTGCTTCAATATAAGTTCTGGCCACATTGTTATAAGGGTCTTGCTCAGTTAAGCTATAGCCCGAAGTTTGGCTATGTGTTCTTAATGCTAAAGATTTAGGATTTTCTGGGTTGAATTTTTTGACAATCTTAGCCCAAAGCAATCTTCCCGCTCGCATTTTAGCAATTTCCATAAAGTGGTTCATGCCAATTGCCCAGAAAAAGGATAGGCGAGGAGCAAACTTATCAATGGTCAAGCCTGATTTTAATCCAGCTCTAATGTATTCCAATCCATCTGCCAAGGTATAAGCTAATTCCAAATCTGCTGTGGCACCTGCTTCATGCATGTGATAACCACTAATGCTAATGGAATTAAATTTCGGCATATTTTTACTGGTGTATTCGAAAATATCTGAAATAATTCGAACAGAAGGCTCGGGAGGATAGATATAAGTATTCCTCACCATAAATTCCTTCAAAATATCGTTTTGAATAGTTCCCGATAACTGTTCAGGTTTCACGCCTTGCTCTTCTGCAGCTACTATATAAAATGCCATGATAGGAATTACAGCCCCATTCATAGTCATAGAAACAGACATTTTATCCAAAGGGATTTGGTCGAATAGCACCTTCATGTCTAAAATGCTATCAATAGCTACTCCTGCTTTCCCGACATCTCCTTCAACTCTTGGATGGTCTGAATCATAACCTCTGTGAGTAGCTAAATCGAAAGCTACCGAAAGTCCTTTTTGTCCTGCTGCCAAATTCTTTCTATAAAATGCATTGGACTCCTCAGCCGTAGAAAAACCTGCATATTGGCGAATAGTCCAGGGTCTTTGTACGTACATTGTACTATAAGGACCTCTTAAATAAGGGGCTTTTCCCGCAATAAAACCGATATGTTCAGCGCCTTCAATTGTGGAAGCATCAATTACAGGAGGAACTACAATGCTTTCCAAAGTTTTCCATTCTGGCCTTGAGTTTGCTGTGCGATCCGCCTTATCTATATCTATATTGTTAATCTTTGAAAAATCAGGTCTCATATCAGTTCTATTCCTAAGTCTTCTAATAATCGGTCTAAAAATCTTTTGGTATCCACTTTTCTGTTGATACATCCATATAAGCCAGCTTTTTGCAATTCCGCTTCATTCGGTTCTTGTCCAGCTATCAATAGAATTCCTTCATGTTTAGAAATATACTTTTCTAAATTTTCAGGAGTTTCGGCATAACATAAAACAGTTATGGCTGCATTTTCATCTAGATTGATTTTTTCATCCAACGTATCTGTAAATTCCTCAGAGGAAATACCAATTCCAGCTATTCCTAAAAAGCTGTAAGCAAAATCCGATTTAGCTTTGCTGACAGGATCAGTTCCTAATAAAATGATTTGAGCCATCGGTCTGGCTTTTTCGCCTTTTTCCTCTACCAATTTCTCCACTCTGTATCGCATATGCTCAATAGTGGCTGTCAGTCTTTTGGCTTCTAAGCTTTTGCCGCTTTCTTCGGTATCCAAATAAGCACTGATTTTTTCTCCTATTAATTGGTAGGTATTGGCGCCTATCATTAAGTCTTTTCTAGCCCATAAATTTTGTTCTGCTTTGCCAGCATCCGTATCAATTATTTGATGGACATTCCCGTTTTCGTAATGATGATTATAGGAGCCGTCATCTTCGAATTCCAAAAATATTTTCCAAGCAGAAGTTGAAATTTCATGTATGATGTTCTCAATGTAATAGCTGCCCTTGGTTGGGTCAACCACCTTATTTAAGTGAGATTCTTCTTTTAATATATTAGAAACATTTAAAGCAATTCTTTTGAAAGTTTTACTAGCTGGCTTACCCGCTGCTTCATCATGTGGCTGAACCCATAAACTATTGCATCCACCTAAAACAGCAGCCATGGCTTCATTGGTATTTCGCAGAAGGTTAACATTAAAATCAAGTGCAGATTTTGTTCTGATACTTGTATTGCAATGAATAAATAGATCATCTGAATGAACCTTGCTGTTATAAGCTTTAGCAATTTTCAACAGATTGAATTTTAAAGCTTTTAGCTTAGCGATTTCAAAAAAGAAATGACTGCCTACTGCAAGTGAAAAAACCGTGGATTTCAGAATTTGATTAAGTTCCAGTTTTAAATCGGTTAATTTATCAAAAAACTCAACTGCTTTTGAAAGCAATAAACCTGATTCATGAGTGATATTGGCACCCGAATTATGAAATAAATTACTGCTGATACATAAAGGCTTAAAATCAGGGTAATCATCTGCATGTCGGATTAATTCTGCAATATTTTCAAAGTCATGGTCATTTATCCCGATAATTCCTGCATCCCTGCATTCGATAATATCGCAATGATAAAAGCCGCTTATTTTATGACTGTCAATATCGTGGGCACTAAGAAAATTTAAATATTTTGAAATTAAGGTATAAAAAGGTTCGCTGGATTCAAATGAAATCATGCAGTATTCTGGCTGAATATCATTTAATAGTATCTCCAGATTTATATCAGCTTTATCAATTACAAAAATAATCCCTTCCGCACCACCGTTTAAAGCTTCCAAAGCAGCTTGATTGGCTTCTTTTTCAGATTCCACTATTACTTTGGCTTGGTTAGCCCAATGGCGAGGAGGTAATGCCTCATTTATTTTTTGAACTGGATTTTGGATATTTATTTCTGAATGCTCGGCCGTATCTTTATGATAAAAAGGCTGAATCGAAATTCCTTCAGGCGTTTTGCTGATCAGGTTTTCAAAGGGTTTATCCTTTAATTCCTTTATGATTTGATTCTTCCAATCAATGGCAGAACTTTTTTCAAAATCTTCAAATAATTTAGTTTCGCTCATTTCCAATAGTGTCGTTTCAATGCTTAAAGTTAATACATTTCCTGCTATCCATAAACGTTAAATTTATAAAAGGTCAAAGCATGATGAATGTCAGTATTTATAATTCAATTTAAAGGCTTGATTCGGAAGATGTTGAATAATAAAATGTAATTTTTTAAAGAATTTTCAAGGTAATTATAAACATTAATTGACTGAATTCTATTTAACGGCTTGTCAAGTAAAATTCCATTTTTTTCTTCCCTATTTTTTTATCATTTTTGTCAGCCCTGAACAAAAATAGGGGACTCAAATTAACAATCCGTCAATTATTAGTGTGAATGGTTAAAGACTGTCAGTCAGTATGGAATAATTGTCTTCACTCCATAAAGGAGGGAGTAGGGGAACAGAGTTTTAATACTTGGTTTTCTCCTATTGAGCCGGTGAAGCTTGAAAATAAGGTGTTAACGATTCAAGTACCGAGCCAGTTCTTTTATGAGTGGTTGGAGGAGCACTATGTCCATATTTTACGGAAAGTTATTCACCAAGAGTTAGGGCCTGAAGGCAGATTGGAGTACTCGGTTATTGTGGATAAAGGAAATGATAAGTATAAACCCTTTACTATCAATTTACCTAATAATAATAAATCCAATAAGCCTAAGGAACAAGCAAGAGAAGAACCTCTAAATCCATTTGCTTTAAACGGAGTAGATTTAAGTCAGCAAAATTCTCAGCTTAACCCAAATTATACTTTCGATACTTTCATAGAAGGAGATTGTAATCGCTTGGCTAGATCAGCTGGATATGCAGTGGCTAAAAAACCTGGTATCACTTCTTTCAATCCATTGATGATTTATGGTGGAGTAGGATTGGGGAAAACTCATTTGGTTCAAGCCATAGGAAATGAAATTAAAGACACTTTAAATGGTAAATTTGTTTTGTATGTTTCTTCCGAGAAATTTACTAACCAATTTATCGATGCCTTAAGAAATAATAAAATTCAGGATTTCTCCAACTATTACTTGCATATTGATGCTTTAATTATTGATGACGTTCAGTTTTTAGGGGGTAAAGAGAGAACTCAGGAAATATTTTTCCATATTTTCAACCATTTGCATCAGAACGGTAAGCAAATCATTATGACTTCTGATCGTCCTCCAAGGGACTTGAAAGGTTTGGAAGACAGATTGCTTTCTCGATTTAAATGGGGGTTAACTGCTGATTTGCAACAACCTGATTTGGAAACCAGAATTGCCATTATCCAAAATAAAATGGAAAGTGATGGTATTCATATTCCAGAGGATGTGATTGAATATTTAGCTTATTCAGTAGATACCAATATCAGGGAACTGGAAGGAGTTTTGATTTCATTGATTGCTCATGCGTCTTTAAACAGAAAGGAAATTGATTTGGAGCTGGCCAAACAGACTTTGAAGAATATTGTACATGATATTGAGTCTGAAGTAGGTATTGACTTCATTCAAAAAACCATTGCAGAACATTTCGCTGTTAAAATTGATGATTTGAAAGCGAAAACAAGAAAGAAAGAAATCGTGATAGCCCGTCAGGTTTCTATGTATTTCTGCAAGGAACACACCAACCATTCTTTAAAATCAATAGGTTACCATTTTGGAGGTAGAGACCATTCTACCGTTATCCATGCAGTGCAGTCAGTAAATGACATGATGCAAGTTGATAAACGTTTCAGAGAAGAAATGGAAGAGTTGAAGAAAAGGTTTAAAATGAAGAAGGTTTAAAGCCCAGCCCCCTAACCCCCGAAGGGGGAATAGTTCTCACAGATTTAGATTAGTAGAAAATAATAAATTTATTTGTTATTTTTTTGTGCTTGACGGTTTCAACCGTCTGGCGCATATATTTCAGAGACATTTATATCCTTTAGCTTCAATTTCTCCAATGGGAAAACGTCCATAAATATTTTTATAATTAGATTACTTGTAACTACTCAGGTGCTAATATAAAATAATTTTTCATGTAGTGTGGATAAGTTTTCAATTAAAAAGTGTCTTAAAATAGGATGGGGGTTGTTTGGTTGTCGGAAAGCTGAAAATCAGTCTATTGAGCAGTTTATACACATTTTTTTG
>QNXU01000374.1 GCA_003973485.1 Bacteroidota bacterium
TAAACCCGTCCAAGGCATATACTCACTCTCTAACGGTCTAACTAAACTCAATATTTCATCAGTACTTTTACCTTGAGGCTGGAGGCTATCTAATCCTGCCATCATTCCTGACCAACCTCATACCTCAGAGAAACAGAAATAAGTTAAAACCATAGAACTGGCAAAGAGTAGCAATGCTTGAATTACTTCTGTATGAACAACAGAGGATAATCCACCAGGAATAGTATAGGCTGCAGCCGCAGCTGCCAGAATCAAAATAATGATGGTTGAATCTAATTCAGGAAAAATAATCTTCAATATTAAATTGCCTGCATATAAGCCTGATGCAGTATCTATGATGACATTCCCGATAATAGTGATAGTTGAAAAGTAGTAGCGCGAACGACTGTCATACCTTCTCTCCAAGAACTCGGGCATGGTATAGACCTTAGAACGTAAATAGAAAGGTAGAAAAAAGATAGCAAAGAACACCAAAACAACTGCAGCCATCCATTCATAATTGTAAACTGCTAAGTTTGTGTTGTAGGCTTCTGAAGTAAGGCCAATTAATGTATTACTTCCAATATTTGCAGCGAAAAGTGAAATCCCGACTATGGGCCAAATCATATTCCTACCTGCTAGAAAGTAATCTTCCGATGATTTTTGTTTACCCCTCTTTATACCATACCAAATTATTCCGACAAGATAAATAATGATAATTCCTCCATCAATTGGGCTTAAACCAATTTCTTTCATTTTTAAATAATTTGATTTATACTTTATTTCAGAGTTTTTATTCTCAGAAGTTTAAAAAATTAGGTATAATCTATCTTTAAAAATTAATCGAGCGTAACCGCTTTCTTTTCATCCAAAATCTTTTTCATGGCCACAGCTACCCCATTTGTCCATCCAAAGCCATCTTGTAATGGATATTCACCTCCTCCTGCTTGTAGGCTTGTATCTGCAACATTATATTTCTCCATCATCTTTCCCGTCTTTTGATAAACTTTTTTATTCAAATTCAACCATCTATCCATTACCTCCAAGCCTAAATCATGTTCCCCATAATTAAACAAAGCTTGTACTCCTATCCATTGGAGTGGTGCCCAGGCATTAGGAAAATCCCATTGCTGACCACTTTCAATTGTAGTACTCACAAAGCCACCATCCATCAATAAATTATCTTTCATTTGTTTAATAACCATCCTAGCTTTGTCTTTAGGGGTTATTTTTGCAAAAAGTGGATAAGCAGTAGCCATACTTAAAATGCTAGTGTGCTGATTTTTGGTATAATTATAATCTGCATAATGCTGTTTATTTTCATCCCAAAGAATACTATTGATTGCGTTTTTACGCAAATCTGCCTTTTCTAAATAAAGATTAGCACTATCAAGTTGCTCCTTCCAGTTGTAGCCCTGAGCAATTTTGATTTCCAAAAAATATAAGAGCACATTCAAATCAATCGGAATAATATCAGTAGTTTGAATTGTTTTCATTTCAAGTGGTTTTTCAAACCATCTGCTTGAATAATCCCATCCGGATTCTGCACCAGCTCTAAGGTTTCTGTACGCTTTTTCTTTCTTTAGACTATTCTCATTAACCAGTTCATAATCTTCCTTAAATGATTCTGGCCTAGGTTTTGTATAATCATCAAAATATCGATTCAACACTATATTTCCTTCAAGCAATACTGCTCTATTTATGGCAGGGTTAGCTTCGGACAATTTATCACTACCCTTCATCCAAAACTCATATTCCTTCACCATTTGCGGAAGATAAGAAGTGAATTTTGACCGGTTATTGGAAGTTATTTCATCCACCATAAGTGCGAAAAATGGTGGCTGGCTTCTTCCAGTATAATATGCTCTGTTTCCGTTAGGAATAAATCCTAAACGATTAATTAGATAGGCAAAATTATCAAGCATACTGTTGGCTAGTTCATTTTTGCCTGCAGCTTTAAGTCCAAGCATGGTGAAGTAGGAATCCCAATAATAAATCTCTCTAAAACGACCTCCTGGCACTACATAAGAATTTGGTAATGGGATTAAAGAGGAGTTTTGGATAGTATCTTTTGATCTAGTTAAAACAGGCCATAGGCTTTCTATATGTTCATACATATCATTTTCCTTATCAGACTCAAAGCCAGTTTTCGGATTTTCTGGAAGCTCAAAATGTTTTAAAACAAATTGTTCTAAATCAAAACCTTTTTTATTCTTCTCAGCCATATAGCTTATCCGAATTTTCATTAAACCAGTCTTTGGTTTACAATCCACGAAAGTTTTAGAATCTTCAAAAATACCTGAGAGTTGGACGGCTTTAAATAGCTCAGAATCATAAAATTCTTGAAAATCTTCTATTTGATTTTTTTCTTCAACCTTTTTTTCTTCAGCTATTTCATTGCATGAAATTGAAACAACTAGTATAAAAAAGAAGACATACGAATTAAAGTTTATTAATGGCTTTGTCATCTTAGTACTTTGCAATTACCTTATTGTTTTTGAATTCTAAATTTTCCCTAATCCAGTCTCCTACTTTTTGTCCCTGCCAAACTCCTTCTTCAATGGCTCTTCTATAATGAATTCCACCATATAATCGACTTATAGCAGCTTCTTGTGATGCTTCCTTGAAAGAATTAAAATCTCTAGATGGTAAGCCATATTTAACCTCAGTACTATCTACAAAACTAAAATTATCACCAAAGACATCAGTAAGCGCATTTGCGGCAGCTGTAGAAATCACACTATGACCACTTGTATATTCAGGAAAAGGTGGTGTTTGTAAAGTTGGTGTCCAGTCATCGTCAATTTTTCTATTGATAATAGTTTCTGGTCTAATCAGATTGGAACGATATTTTTCATCCCAGCAAGCAATAAATCCATCCGCTAAAGCTATAGAAGTTTTGGTATAAGCATAACTGCTTTTCATTAAATCAGCTTCATCTAAAATAGAAGCAATTTTAGCAATTCCCATCCAATGACCTCCTGGCGTAATTTTCTTTGTAGCAAACATCACATGCCCTGTGATATTCATTACATAAGGGTTACAATCCCAAAACGAGGCTATTGCTTTCTTATCTTCATCTACATCTTTAACCACATTATAAACCTCCATTACTTCTTGGTAAAAGGGGCTATCTTCTTCCATGCTAAATTCATAAGGAGGCTTAGGAACAAATTGATTGGCACTATCTAACACAAATGTTCTGATTTTATTCCAATGTGGCTCAATAGCTGCCATATAGGCTGGAGGAGTTGGTTCCCAATGATGCGCTTTGTCACTCAATGGGTGTTTGGCCATTGTTCTGGTTTCTTTATAATTATCTTCATCTGCCCAATTAACTATATGCTGAAAAACTTTAGTAGCATAATTTACAGATGCTTTCCATTCATCATCCCTTAAGCCCCGATTTTCTAATTCAGCTTTCCAATTGGCTAGCCACTCTTCCATCTTTTCCTCAGAAAAAATTAACTTTTTAGAGATAAGGTAATTTGCATAGAGTGCAGCAAGCTGAATATTAACTTGCTCATCTTCAGGATCTGGAATGGACTTAAAACCGTTAAGCTGACCTGCCAAAGACTTATAGGAAGAATCTTGAATTGCTAAAACTTCATAAGTTGCAATAGAAGGATATACATATACTCGACTAGCAACTGGAGGCGAAAAAATATCATGAACAGTCACATCCGTAACTTTTTGCATTAAGGAATGCAAATCCTTAGCCTCTACTTTAGTAGGCTTATCATTGCTGGGAGTACATGAAAAAAAGAACCCCATTATCACCAAAAAATATAATACTGTTTGTCTCATTCATTAATTATTTAATGCATTGAATGCTATTAATTTAACACTATTATCATTTCTTGCAACAAGCATATAGCGTTGTCCATTCATTATAATTGGACTAATATTCCTCACTTGACCATCAATTCTTAAGTTTTTCACTTTTTTTATATTTAGTGAAGAATCCTGAATATTAAATACAGTTCCATATTGAGCATCGTATTTGCCCATTTCAATGTTATTCTCAAAAAAATTACCGACTGCTAAAAGATCCTTGCTATTTTCATCAATAAATCCAACAGCATTTACAGTAGATATTTGCAATTCCATTGGTAAAGCTATTGCCTTAAATGTGCCATCTCGATTATTTTTGTAATAATAACTTGAAAAATCATTAGCCGATAATTTTTGAGCTGAGTTTAAAGATTCTCTACCAAATATTTCATCTAAATCTGCTCTGGAAAAGTCTTGGGCATATTTCCATTCCTTTTTTAGCATTGGCAACTGCTTCAATAATTCTGCATGATTAGCAAATGGAATTTCCTTACCATCAAGGTAAAAGGTCAAAAGAGGTTCGGTTTGTCCATTGTCATCAAAATCCTTGATATACAAATTAACAGGTTCATCACTAGTGGGTTTTAATCGTGAATTTTCACCAGTATTTCCTGCAATAATATCAATGTGACCATCCCCGTCAAAATCTGCAGCTTTCACGTGTTTCCACCAGCCTTTTTCATTTCCAACTTCTTGAAGTGAGAATTGATCTCCTTCATTAATCATAATTTTGATCGCTTCCCATTCTATTGCTAAAATAATATCTGGTTTTCCATCTTTATTGAGATCAGCTACAGAAGCATCCGTCACCATTCCCATTTCATTTAAAAATGGAGCTGAATCATCATTCACCAAATTAAAAGTACCATTTTGCATATTTAAATATAGCTTTGAGCCAGGAGCTAATCCATAACCGTAAGGAATTGCCCTTCCTCCAAAGAACACATCTTGGAAACCATCCCCATTAAAATCTGCAACAGCAACTGATGACGCTGTCATATAGCTATCTTCAAAGACGTATTTTTTATTAAAATTACCCTTGCCATCATTGAAATAAAGACGTTGGGTAATGTATTCAGAATCTCCTCTATATTCATTTCCGCCTGAAGCAATTATTAAATCTTGATCACCATCATTATCTACATCAGCAAAAACAGCATCTACATCCTCAAAGGTATCATCTTTCTCAATCAATTTCTGCTCTGTTAATTCAAATTCACCCTGCTCATTTTGCTGCCAAAGCTGGCTTTTTTTACGTTTAGCAGAACCAATGAAAAAATCATCCTTTCTATCACCATTAATATCGGCAACCGCCAATGCAGGCCCTTCGGATGAAACCATGTGTGGCATAAGTGGCTCTCTAATAAATTCTACAAATTGGTTTTCTTTATGAACTGCATTTAAATCTACAGTATCCTGCAACTCAATAGCTTTGTAATCAAAATTGCTTGGATGAAGCAATGTATAATCAAAAGAGTCTAAACCATCTTGATATTTGATTTTATGGACTTCATTATATTTAAGGTTATTCAGGTTTTGAGTTTTGCCATCAGGCCAAATCAATTGAATATTTCGAACTTCACTGCTATCCCCAATCGCAATATGAAATTTATCTTGGGCAGAACTCTGAAAGCCTTTTACAGGAAAGTATTCATAATTTAATATTTTATTATTTTTTAATTCTACTATAACCCGGCTTCCAATTGCATTTTGGTTATGATTCGTACCAATTAATTCCAATTGCAAATATTTTCCGCTTCTTTTTTCTTCTATCGCCTTATTTTTATAAATGAATGGTTTATCTTCTAAATTATTGACCACTATATCTAAATCTCCATCATTATCCAAATCCACATAAATTGCTCCATTGGAATAGGAGTTTAAAGAATTATCAATTTGTGTACTGATATCCTCAAAAGTCAAGTCGGTATTATTAGAGAAAAAGCGATTGGGTAATTTGATTTTTGGCATTCGTTCCACAATCTCTAAATCTTCCTTATCCACAATACCCATTTCTGTTTTCTTGCGCTGATCTTCATTGGAATTCATAAAATTCATATAGTCAATGTCATTCATCCTTCTAGGAATTCCATTGGAAACAAATAAATCTTTTTGGCCATTATTGTCGAAATCCATAAAAAGCGGTGCCCAAGACCAATCTGTTGCATATACGTCAGCATATAGAGCAATCTCACTGAAGGTACCATTTTGGTTATTCAACTGTAAGTTGTTTCTGGCAAATTGATCATTATAACCAAACTGCTTTTTAAATTGATAAACATCAAATGCATCCTCTCCCAAACTACTTTTTAAGATTTGAGGATCATAAGGAAGCATATCCAATGAAATGATATCATTAAAACCATCATTATTAATATCGGCCATATCAACTCCCATGGAGAATCTACTAGTATGTTGCATTTGTTCAGTCAAAGATTCTTTAAAAGTACCATCCTGCTGATTGATATAGAGATAATCATTTTCATGAAAATCGTTTCCTACATAAATATCAGGATAACCATCATTATTGACATCACCCACTACAACTCCAAGTCCATAACCAATTACAGAACTATGAATTCCGCTTTCTTCTGTTGCATTAACAAAAGTACCTTCATCATTTCTAAAATATCGATCTCCGGAAATATTACTAATTTCACCTTCAAAGTCTTCTCTTTTTCCAAAAGTCCCATTTTGATGGATGCTATGGTTCAGTTGAAACATGTCCAAATCACCATCTTTATCAAAATCTGCAAAGGCAGCTTGCGTTCCAAAACCAGCAAAATCAAGGTCGTAGGCAATAGCTTCATCTTCAAAAACGGGAATTCCCTCTTCAATT
>QNXU01000081.1 GCA_003973485.1 Bacteroidota bacterium
ATAATCCAGAATATTACAAGGATAAATTTTTATTAGAGCAGCCCCTAGAGGCCGCCCTAACCGAGCTGGATCAAGTCCGCTCTTGATTTGTTTTCCTAATTGTAAATTTAATGAAAAATCATTTGGTTTTCAACACAGAATCTCTGCGGTACAGACCTTAGTGAAATTTTTTGGATAGAAAAATAAAATTATGGGCTCTCCAACTTGTTCCGATAATTTAAAGCGCTCACCAGAAGTTGAAGCTAACTCAAATTCTGGTGCTTTTTGATTTTCTTTTAAAGGCATAAAACATATTAAATTATTGTAAAGTAAACTATTTCGAATTCATTTGGTTATTGTTTTATGTTATCTTGAATAACAATTTAGTTTTCATGTTCAATTAGGTTTGGCAACACGTTGAAAGGCGTGTTGCTTTTCTTTTTTCATCGGTTACAAATAGTTTTATAAGCACAATAAGTGCAATTTTCCAGTTTATCCGTTTGTTCAAATGGCTGCTCGCTCACAAATATTTCCGTCAAAATATTTTTTAATCCTTTTTCAAAACCCTCCATCAAAAGTTCTGCATTATTCAATTCCTTCTTAGCAATTTTAAGCTTTTCTGAAAAATCAGAATTAAATATCCCCTTTCCATAATATAATCCTGGCATCACATTTCTTACGCCATCATAATCTTTACTTTTGATGTATAAGTATGAATACATCAAGGTCTGCATTGCCGCTCCATTTCTTTTTTTATGATCACGATCGAATAAACTTTCCACATCAGGGAATTCTACTTTATCTCCTCCTGATTTATAATCAATAACTCTGATACTATTATCCTTCTCATCTAATCTATCAATTGATCCTTGCAGTCTAATTTCCTTGCCATCCTCCAAAAGTACTGTATGCTCATATTCTCCCTCAACTTTTTTAACTGTAAATGGAGCAATTTGTGCATCATAATTTAAAATTTGAATCACCATTCTTTTCACAACGTCTCTTATAATGATATTTCTGCCTTCAAATTCAAACTCAGAAACTTTATCTGCTTTTCCATAAAGCTCTGCAAACTCCTCTTTTATGAATTTGTCAATATCCTTCTTTAATAAGATGATTTTATTCGCATCCAGCAATTGATTTAGAACAGAACCATATAATTTTTCCATCACATGATGAAGGATATTACCAAAATCAGCTGCATCTAAATCTTCACTTACCTCATCTCTTTCTTTCAACCCTGCTATGTATCGGAAATAAAATTGCAACCTACAATTCAGATATGTCTTCAAGGCAGAGGCAGAGAGGAATCTTTTTTCATTATAGGAATTCAAAATTGCCCAAATCGCCTCATTTTTTTCAATTGTAATTGGAACAGGAGATGCGGCTTGTGGATCTTGATTTAAACTTTGTAATTTTACTTTTTGAGTCTGAATACCCAATTCATACTGCAATTGTAAAAGATAACGACTGGGTTCGCCTCCTTTTCCACCACTATTATCACTATTATACATCAAATGCATTTGATTAGAGCGCTGCAAGAGTCGATTGAACAAATAAGCATAAATAGCATCGCGCTGCTCTAAAGTAGGCAATCCATAAGCTTTTCGGATGTTATAAGGAATAAAGGATTGACTGTTTGCCCCACCAGGAAAATTATCCTCACTCATGCTTAGGAAATAAATATTTTCAAAGTCCAGATTACGAGATTCTAATACCCCCATAATTTGAATGCCTTCTAATGGCTCACCTGAAAAAGGAACTCTTATGGACTGTACAATTCGATTAAATAGGCGAATGAAAGCATTTATATTCAATTCAAGTTTAAATCCACTTACAATTTGTTCCAGTTGATTAATTTGCTTAAAAATTTCAGCAATAAATTCTTGTTCAGTGGACTCAATTTGCTCATGATGAACATATTTTAAAATAGTCTTTAAATAGAGGAAATAATTTGCTGAACCATCAATAAATAAAATTTCTAATAATGGGTTTTTCGTTTTATCATTCAAATATAAATCCTTTAGTCCTAACCTTATAATATTATCTTTTTCAATCTGTTGAATTTTAGATTTGACTTCCTCACCCAATAAGTTAGCCACAAAAGGATGTTTTAAAATTTTTAAAACATCACGATGATTGAAACTTAGCTTTTTGGATTCTTCTCTTTTATTTTTTTGTAAATGAAGGCAAATATTCATCAATTGGTAAATCGAGGCAAAGCGCAATGGATAGCCCATGGTAACATTAACCTTCTGGATTGATTCAGGAAGCGCATACAATACAGGAAAAAGTAGGCTTTCGTCACCCAAAATGATGGCTGTTTTCTCAGGCTCTTCTATTTCTTGTTCAGAAAGAAGTTGACCCAAAAATTTTGCTTGTGCAATATTTCCTTTTACCTCAGTAATCTTAATATCAGGGGTTTTTTCCAAAATTCTATTGGGCATTTTAGTCGGAAAAGTTTTTCCCAAAACTGAATGATGGGCATACTCTCTAAAAAAATTACCCGCTTCCTGTATTTCCGTTTCAGCTGATGCATAATAAGCATCTATATCCCAATAAACTTGAGCGCCTTCTTTTACTGCATCGGAAATGATGATTTCCTCTGTTTTAGTTAGTGCATTAAATCCAGCAAAAATCAGATTTCCTGTGACTTTAGTTTTCCCTGACTTCAACTTCTCGGCATAATCTCTATATAACATGCCATTATAGGCTTGCTTTTCATTTATTAATTTCTTTCTGAAATCCTGATAGACTGGAAAAAGTATATTCCAATTACGGGCGAATTTCTCTTGAGCCTCTTTAGGCTTTGCTTCAAAGCTTTTCCAGAATTTCTCGATTAACTGGACTTGCTCTTCTGTTAAAAAATCAATATCAGATAGTTTTTTCCATTCCAACAAATTCGCAAATAAAGGACGTACATCGGCCATATAGTGATCTACATCATTAAAATCTTTCACCAACATATCGCCCCAAAAGTAGAACTGCTCAAAGTCCTCCTTGAAAGGCGCATGCTTTTGAAAAACCTCATGAAGTGAGAATACTAAACTTAATTGGTCAGGAACGGCAAAATCACTTTTTTGGTGTACAAAATCTTCAATTGCCATGGCTTCTGGTGCCCAAATAGGCTGGTCAATTAGCTTTCGAAGCGCACGATTGAAAAACAATCCTGCCCTTCTATTAGGAAAAATGACAGTGTAGTTGGAAATGTCTTTTCCTAATTTATTATATAATGTATGGGCTAGTTCTTCTAAAAATGTATTTTGCATTGTCTGTTTAATTGTAAGCTGCTTATCAATTATATGATGATGTATAAGCTATATTTTTTCTATAGTAAAATTATACCTCAGCTTTCAAGCTATAAGGTCACTCCTACGGAGCTTAGTATTCAGGTTTTTATACTCATTACCCTAATTAGACCCCTCTGGAGCCACAGATTGTTAATTTTCCTTTCAAAAGAATTCTTACTATTTCTACTTTTCAACTTCATTCAGTATCAAAAACTTATTAAATATTTTAAGTCCCATCGGGACGAACTTATGGTAATTCAAATCTTAGCTCGCTCACAAGTTCCGTAGGAACGACCTTACCATTTCCCGTAAAAATTAGCATATACTAATCTCAAAGGTTTTAATTAGAAATAGACCAAAAACCCTTAAATTATCAATTCTCAATCCAAAACCTAAACCTCTTCTATCTCCAAAGGATTTAAGTAGGCAATGTGGGCTGTGACTTTTTCATAGCCCATTTTCTTTAAAGTATTTCTATAAAAATTAAGCTGCTTTTTATCTTTTTCGGATTTTTTACCTGTTTTAAAATCTAATATTCTCGCCTCATTATTTTTAAGCAAAACCCTATCCAGTCGGATTAAAGAACCATCAGTTAGTAGAACAGGCACTTCTTTTTTCACTTCCCAATCCGTTTCAAACCAAGGCAATAAGTCACTTCCTTTTTGAAGATTATCTTTCACAAGTTTCTGAATAGATTCATAATCTTCTGTATTCAGCATTTTCTCGGCTTTAACTTTTTCTAGTAAACTTGGAATTTCAGATAAATCATTCAGTTGGGAAAAAATGTCATGAACGTAAATCCCCAAATCCGTTTTGGACAAACCTGAGTCATCCATTATTAAGGTTTGAGAATGCTTAATCTGTAATTTTTCATGCCAATTATGACTTTCATAATAAGTCAAATCCACTGAAACCGTTGAAAATGCTTCTGCTTTTTCTTCTTTATCTTTTGCCATTAATGCAAAATCAGAATCCTGACCTATAGTTAATTTCAATTCATCTTCATTCCAATCTTCATGCGTTCCAGAAAACCCTAAAAGAAGATTGGAAATATACCTTGGATCACTTTTAGCCTTAGTATTGACTAAAAGTGCATCTCCTGCACGAGTCATGGCAACGTATAATAAATTAAGGTTATCCAAATAACTTTTAACTTCTTCCTCCCAATAGGCATGAGCAAATACAGAATCTTTTAAAGATGAAGATTGCCTTAAAGGTAAATAAGGAATCTCTGAAAATTGTGTGTCTTCTGTATTGACCCATAGCGTAGGAGCCATGATAGCACTAGGACTTAATGTCCATTCCAAAAGTGGGATCATGCAGATTTTAAATTCCAATCCTTTGGCTTTATGGATAGTCATCAGCCTTGCTGAATTTTCATTGGATTGTAATTTGATGGCATAAGAGTAGCTATTTTGTTCCCACCATTCCATAAAATCAGGGATTCCCCCTTTATTCCCGAAATCTAATAACACATCTTGAAATGCAGATAAATAGGCTTTTTCTTTCTTTATTTCTTTCAAACAGAATAGCTGAATGAGTTTTTCACTCATTTCCAATAAACTCAAACTCATTAATTCTTTCTGTGCAGATAAAAACGCTTCTGGCAAGAAATCATCATTACCGTCTACCTTTACAATTTCATGAATTAGCGCATTGTCCTCATTGATAATTTTCTGATAGTATAATTTAATTTGAGCCAGAGCAATTTTATCAGCTGTATATAAATACTGAAAGCAATTCAATATAAAATTTACAATGTGAGCACTGGACAGCAATAAAGTCTCATCCGAAATAACATTGTAATCATAATCCTTTGCTTTCTGGGGTTTATCCTTTTTATACTGCTCCAGAAAATCTTGAATTTCAATTCCTTCTGATTTTCTTCTTACCAAAATACCAACATCCTTGAGTTGGATACCTGCTTCTTGCAAACGTTCTAAATCAAACACAAATTTCTCTAAAGCCTTTTCCTTCCAGCTGATTTTATCTCCTTCTTCTGTTTCATCTTCCTCAAAAAACTGTAATTCTACAAATCCATTATAAGGATAATCTTTTTTCTTTTGCTGAACCACCTCATTGTAGGCATCTGGCAGATCCTGCAACAAATACTCAACTTCGGCTGTAAAATTATTCTTGTCTTTATTAACCGCATTTGATTTGATAATAGAAGGTAAAGCAGTAAATAAATTATTATTGAAATCTATAACATTAGGTTTGCTTCGAAAATTATGACTTAAGGCATCTTCGTGATAAAAAGCCGGTGAAATATCTTCTTTCAATCCTTTCAATAATAATCTCCAATCACCGCCTCGCCATCTGTAAATAGATTGTTTTACATCACCCACCACGAGATTTTCATTCCCTTCTGCAAGGGAATTTTCGACTAGTGGCTTAAAATTTTGCCATTGTAAGGTTGATGTATCCTGAAATTCATCAATAAGAAAGTGATCATAAAAACTTCCCATCTTCTCATAAACAAAAGGGCTTTCAGCAGGATCTGTACCAATAATCTGATTTAAAAATTGAGTGGTGTCAGAAAGGAATTGAACACCCTCTTCCTTTTTATATTCTTGCATTCTTTGGTTGAAATGCTGTGTAATTCCTATTAAATAAATATTTCTAAGGATATTTTCAGAGGAACGATATTCACCAATATTCTTTTGAATGTATTGAATGGCTTCCTGGAAATAATCCATTAAACCTTCCGAGGCAGTTTGCAAGATGAGCTCTTTCTTTTTAGAAGACTTGGAAGCTAATGTTTCTCCATCAGTTTCTATTGCAGTTTTGACTCTTCCCTTCACTAAGTCTGCTAAAACATATTTTTTTTCCTTTTTACTGATTTTATTAAAAAAATTAATAGCTCCTGATTTCCCATAACTAAAATCAAAAATTGTTAACCCTTTATTTTCAATAAGATCGAAAGCCTTTTCACTGATTCCATCAAGTGTGTTTTCAAATTTTGAAATTATTATATTTAGCTTATCCTTGAATACTTTTAACTTTGAATAATCACTAATCTCCTTATTTAAAGCTGTTTCAATAACCTTAAAATCATCTTTCATTAATTCTTCAGTGAAAGCAAGAATATCTCTCCGAATATCCCATCTTCCGTTATCTTCAAGCTTATTTATAGAGAAATCAATCACCCAGTTTTTTAAGTCAATATGTTCTGGATTACTGATATCTTCCATTAGTAAATCAAGTACTGCTTGTCTTACTTCATCAGTATTCAGCAGAAGTTCACCATCACCTTGTAGACTTAATTCGCGAGCAAAAGAACGCATTACATTTTGAAAAAACCTGTCAATTGTTTGAACAGAAAAGCGGCTATAATTGTGAAGAATTGAAATCAAAAGTTGCTTTGATTTAT
>QNXU01000126.1 GCA_003973485.1 Bacteroidota bacterium
GCTTTAAACTGCCATTTTATATACTATTATTGATCCCGCTATCTTTTATTGGCTTGTTCCTCACTTTCGGCTGGTTTGAGTTTTATTTTGATCAAGGCGGATATGCTGCTTTCGTGATGCTGGGTGGCTTAACGGTAAATGCAGGAATTTACATTCTCTATGATTTTAAAAATAGAAAAGTTCAGAACAGCAGAGGATTTCTGAAATCGGTTAGTACCAAAGCTGCCCCGATTTTATTGACTATTTTTTCGACTTGCTTTGGTTTAATTCCATTCGTTATGAGCGGACAAAATGAAGTTTTCTGGTTTTCCCTTGCGGTTGGCACCATAGGCGGATTGATATTTTCCATGATAGGAGTGTTTTTCTTTTTTCCTTTGTTGGCGGTGAAGGTATCCAGGTCTTGAGGTGATTAGGTCAGTACCGCAGGACAGACCGGAGATAGAAGTAAGGTTGAATTAGATTGAAATAAGGTTGAGATAAATAGAAATAAGGTAGAAATAGAATTAGAAAAATGCCTTCAAATTCTTGATTAAGGCTGCTTCTAGATGTTACAAATGTTACTAATCCAATTCTAAAATCATGGTATATTTATAAGAAAATGTTAAATGCCATGAAGACTTTATTTCTCTATATCTTAATCGTTCTTCCCCTTAGCATCATTTCATGTAATTCTAAAAATGATGAAATTATTCGTGCTACAGAAAATGCATTCATAAAAATGATTGCGTCACTTCCTTTAGAACCTTTAAATGATGCTGAAAAATCTTCGCTTTTGTTCATGCGAGAAGAAGAAAAGCTAGCTAGGGATGTTTATGACTACCTTTATTTAAAATGGTCATTGCAAATATTTGATAATATTTCAACAAGTGAGCAGCCCCATATGGATGCAATATTAGAACTGCTCAATAGATATGAATTAGAAGATCCTGCTAAACAGGATGAGTCAGGTAGTTTTGTGAATTCTGATCTTCAAAAACTGTACACTGATTTAACTAAAGTTGGAACTACGTCTATTGTCGATGCTCTAAAGGTTGGTGCTGCAATAGAGGAAATTGATATTTTAGACCTTAATAATGCATTAGATGTAGATGTCGATAATCAAGATATTACAATAGTTTATGAAAATTTAATGAAAGGATCAAGGAATCATCTCAGGTCTTTTGTTAAAACTCTGGGGAATCAAGGAGTGATTTACCAACCTCAATATTTAACTAAAGAAGAATATGATGCTATTATCAATTCAGATATGGAGAGAAGATAGAGCTTGTTTATATAAATAGAATAAATATGAAATATATCAATATTACTATAAGCTTAGCATTGGCAATTATAACAGCCTTCTCTTTTGGTTGTAAAAGTGTCGATAGGGAAAAGTCAATTAATTCTGAAGAATCGGAATCGATAGCATCTTCTATAACTTCTGAAAAAGCTTCAAATTTAATGGCTATTAATTGCTATGTATGTCATGATCCTAAAGCAGGTTCTCATGATGATCTATTGGCTCCACCACTTGCGGGAATAAAAAAGAGGTATAGGAAAGCGACTACTGACCGAACAGCATTTATAGAGCGTATGTCTTCTTTTGTGTTTAATCCTACTGAGGAAAATGCAATGATGAAAGGACCTGTTAAAAGATTTGGATTACTGCCTAAAACTGCTTTGGATCAAGAACAGATAAAAGCTATTGCATCCTATATTTATGATAATGAAATTCCTGCACCAAGCTGGTTTGATGAGCACGAAAAACAAATGCAAAAAAATAAGAATACCGATCTGAAATAATAATGTTCTAAATATGGAATTTTAGAAATCAGAATAATTCGAGAAAAGTCTGCTGATTTTCCCAACAGCTTGTGGTATACAGCATTATTCAAATGTAATAAACGCATCTGCGATAGATCCCTAGCTCATCTTGGCAGCTACTTTTCTAAAATGCTTAAATTATTTAGGATCCTGCAAATGGAGTTCCGAAAATACCTACAGCCAATTCCGCCCAAATTAGAACAAGTGCAAATAGGATAGCTCCACAAATTATAATACGTCCTTGCAAGCTCTTTACTTTTCTTAATACAAATTCACAAGCTAATCCAGTGCTCAGTAATAGAATTCCCATCACTATAAAGTCGAATAAATCCCATGCTACTTCATCAGTAAATTGCATAGCGATAAGAGGAATAAGTAGTAAAAAGACTACTGCAAATAAAATCAGTGATAATCGTGAGTTTTTCATAGTACTAAAGTTAAATTTTATATTTTTTGATTTTGAATTTCAATCTGTAGAACCAAATAGATCCAGATAATATGAAGAGCAATGGCAAAGCTCCAAACTCATTTTCAACCACAATCATGTAAACTAGTAGTAATACTCCTAGCAGTAGGATTAGTATTGCGATTGTACGCTGTATTTTTAGTGATTGATGAATTTTATTCTTCATTTTATAAAAGTACTTTGTAATACAAAGTAATGTGAAAAAATATTCAGTTACAAATATTTTGCTAAAAAAATTAAAAGAGAGCAATTAGTTAAGTTAGAATCAAAAGTGTGTAGAGGTGATTTCCATATTTATTTTCGATAAAGGATAAGCTTACTTTGTTAATCTTAATGCATCAGTCGAAATCTGTCGGTTTTGTGCTTGATAATATCGATGAAATAGCATTTTTCAGTTCAACTATTACTAGACATCTAACAGCTTTTAACTCTTTATCCTACTTTGTCAAGTAGAAATAATTTGATTATTTTTATTGATTCTTTTTTTAATGCAATTGGGATTTATCCAAAAAGGCATTGATTAATACATAATAATCTAAGTTCTCATGAGGTTCAAAATTATTTTTTCCATGCTTGCCTTTTTTCTCATCAGGATAAGTTTTGCACAAGATGCAGTCAGTCTGGAACAGATGCTCTACAAAGCCATAACAAAGCCCGACCGAATAGTGGGCAAGGAAAACAGCTACGATACAGAGATTTTGTTAAAAAAACGGAAAGATTATGAAATCAATCCAATTACCCTAATTGAAATGTTTCCTGATTTGAAATCTTACTTAAAAGAAGATTCAACCTTTGAAATTAAGAATACATTCTATTTAAAAGGGAAAATAAATGATGATTTATCAGGCTTTGGGGATACCCAGTTTGGTATAAAAAATATTGATTTTAAAAATTTGACAATCAACTTGAATCTTTATTCTAAAGAGGTGGATTCGGAGATTTTTGCTTCTTCCCTTTTTAATTTTGAAAAATTGAAGGTAGATAGTTTAAGAATTGAAAGTTCTAATGCTGTTTTGATTTTTGGTAATTGTAAAATAGAGCATTTTATTAGTTTTTATCCTTCTGTAGAAAGTCCTGCATTGAGAATCCATAATTCTAAACTAGAAGAACTTAATATCAATAATACCCAAATTGGATTTTTCTTTTTGCAAGGAAATGAGATTAGAAATCTGAAATTACAGGAGAATATGATGAAGCAGATCGTAATGGTTGAAAATATATTTGATTTGCGCTATGATAGTTTATTTACCGCTAAATACATTCCTTATTCTCGATATGAAAAGCGCAAGAATGATTCCACTACATTTTTTCGAGATGTAATTGACCGATATCCTCAATTTGAAATGTTAGGCTTTACTACTTATGTGTCTTTTATTGCGATCGAAAACAATAAGTTTTTGAGTGAAGATGGTTTTGATTACGCACAGATGGCTATTAATGCCGAAAGAATGATTTTTAATGATAATAAGGTTGAATGTCTTATAGAATTTTCACCTACCATTACGGGAAACCTCAGGATGAATAATAATGAATTTAATAAAATCACCTTTCCTTATTTTAGTATTCCTGAAACGCCTCAAAACTTAGTAGATATTGATTGGCATTCGATTGATAGCAAGATTGTTTATACAGATTATAGAAAATATTTTTACAAAGCAGAAAATGATTATGAACTAGCAGATGTGGCTACCTTTAGGAAATACCTCAATAGCTTCCAGAAATTTTATAATGTTTATAAAAGCAATGGTAATGTAGAAGACGCAAATGAAGTTTTGTTGAGAATAAAAGAACTTCATTTGAGAAGGTATAAACATCTTTATAAAACTGAGGGTGGGACTACCAACTTTTTTCGTTTAAAATTAAACCAACTTTTATCCGCTTATACAAGACACGGAACAGATCCAGCCCAAGCCATGACGGCCTCCATGTATATCATACTACTTTTTGCTGCTATTTACTTTTTTTATCCTTCAGAATGGGACACCACCACCAAAAAAGTGATGATGCAATCTTTCAAAGAGATATTTACCTCCAGAAGGTCAAACAAACTTAGAGAATCCTTTCGATTGTTAGGGGCATTTTTTCTGAGTGTGCTAAATGCTGTTACCTTAAGTATTAATGCATTTATCACTTTAGGATTTGGTAATATACCTACCAAAGGAGCAGCAAAATATATCTGCATTTTCCAAGGGTTTTTGGGTTGGTTCCTCTTGAGTATCTTTATAGTATCATTAATTAATCAAGTGATGATGTAATGAAATTCTTCATCAAATATGTTTAGCATTAGAACTTATTAATTCAAGCTTTCACCCCTTAAGAATAGTTCAAGCGTCCCCTTTAAGAATAGTTCAAGCGTCCGCTTGGACTTTTATTAGCAGATTCATGAGATTTAATCAAATATTTCGATGAATAGTATAATTATCCTGCCCAAAAACCTAATTTTTCACCTATATTAGCAGTTCAAACATGCAATCAAAACCTGTAAGCCCGCCTATTGATGGTTTTCTGTTTTGAGGAGAGTTTGAGTAATTATAAGTGAAATAGTGGCAATTTTTGTGTTACTATCCGGAAAATATTAGGGATAGTGTTAATATTGTTATTATTTAATTGTTGGCAAAAATTTTAAGAACATTCAAACACCTTAATTGTAAATGGAGAAAGTAATCGAAAGGTTGAAGATGTATAAAAATCAAATTGATATGGCTGAACGGTTTAACTTTAGCATTGATAATTTTGATTCTATATTGGATACTAAAGAGAGAGAACGACTCTTTTTTAAAAAATCTCCATTTTATCAAAATATTCAACTTAAAGAAATTCTTAAAGAGAAGTATGAGAAAACATCAAACACCACACCTCTTGATTTTTGGATAATAAATGAGTGGGGCGGAATCAGAGGGTTTAAGGCAAATGACAGAAATCAAGAAAAAATTAGAAAATTTAGAGAGCAACTGATAAAACGTAAATTGACATTGGACTCTTTTAGTACAATTTCTTCACTTTCTAAACTCTCTTCTTTTATAGACCCAGACAACTTTGTGATTTATGATTCTAGAGTTATTTTCACTATTAATTGGCTTATATTGACCTGTGAAAACCAAAATAACTTAAAAATAAAGTACTACCCAATGCCAAATGGACGAAACAAAATAATTTCAGACTTTGACATGAATACAATTATTAATGTTGTTCATGTTTTGGATTATCATGAAAACTCTCTTTTTATCCATAAACAACAGGCGTACTTTAATTTCTGTGATTTTATTAAATCTGCTACTAAAGAAATATTTGATAAGGACACAAAGCCATACCAACTTGAAATGTTGCTTTTTACATTAGCAGACAAAGAAATTTTCAATGAAATCAAAAACAGACTAAAGATTAGTTTATAATGAATAGTGAAATTCCTGAAATAAAAGAATGGTTAAAAAACAATCGAAATAAAACTATTAACGATTACTATTCTTTATATCCACATCAAGCCAAAGAATCTATAAAGACAGAAATTAATTCAAGTCAACTTCCTAAAACTAGGAAATGGAATAAACCATTAACATGGTTGTTTTTAGCCATATTTTTAGTAAGTGTAACTTTCATATTTCGAGATGAAATAATAAAAGCTTTTCCAATTACTTCAAACCTTTTATTCAAGACAGAATCAAATGAGATTCAAAATCAGCTAGAACAAGCGTACTTTGAAATAACGAACTTATCACTTCTAGATGAAAACAACTTGTCTGAGACACCTTTTTACAACCTTGATTTAGCTGAAAGACTTGGCATGGGGTTAGGGTTAATGCTAAATCAAGAAGATTTAAGTTTTCAACCAAATAATTTTAAAATCGAAAGAATTGAAAATAAAGAGGCTGATATAGCTTATGATTTACGGATTCTATCAGGTGAGAAAGTAGTTAAAACCGTTCCTGTTCAAATGAAGACAAGGAAAATTGGTGAAAAATGGAGATTTGATTTTGATAAATTTTTACCATTGGAGGAAAAATAACTTTTGCCAACACGAGGCTAAAACTAATGCGGAGTAAGTGGAAAAAAAAAATAAGATATTGCAAGAAATAAACTACACAGCGAACAGACAAGAACGGAGCTTTGAAATCCGCACTAGTCTTAGCCCTGTACGTTGTATTTAATTCCTTTCTTAAGATTATTCTGCTAGTCAGTTGGTAGAAAGAGGGTATAAAAATCGGATTGATTAGCCTTGAAAAGGCCTAAGTTTTTCGGGCGAGCCGTGGAAGCAGTCTGCTTCTAAACGGTAAAGACCGTTATAA
>QNXU01000422.1 GCA_003973485.1 Bacteroidota bacterium
AAAGGTTAAAATCAATAGATTCCTGCCTCCCGACTAAAGTACGGGACAGGTTTCGCAGGAATAGCCTGTCCCGTACTTTAGTCGGGAACGCCCGGATTATATTTGGTAGGTTAATTATCTGATTTGCAGGAAGTATTTGAGCCTTCTATGTTCAGTAAATCAGCTTTAGCTGAATCTTGTTCTCTTTAATAGTAGTGTGCAATGAACGAAGTATTTAAATTATCGTTCTTATTTATTATATTTGTATAAATATCTCGTTATGGAAACTTTGCTCAAAAGAATCACAATCAATCCAGAAATCTGTCATGGTAAGCCTACGATTAGAGGTTTGCGATATCCTGTTGAAAATATGCTGGAATTGATGGCAGCTGGAATGACAATTGAAGAGTTGTTGGAAGATTATCCAGATTTGGAGCGTGAAGATTTCTTAGCTTGTTTAGAATATGCAAGTAAATTAGTTAATTTAAAAAGCATACATAAAATAGCTTCGTGAAATTTATTGTTGACGCACAATTACCTAAGTCACTTTCAGACTTTCTAAATGATAAGGGATTCGATTCCATCCATACCTTAGATTTACCCAATCAAAATAAAACAGCGGATAGCCAAATTGCGGCTGTTGCTAATAATGAAAATAGAATTGTTATAAGTAAAGATGTTGATTTTTTAGAATCATTTTTGGTCAAGTCAGAGCCTCGTAAGTTGATCATGGTAAAAACCGGAAATATTGTAAACAGGGCGCTGATTAAAATATTTGAGAATAATCTGGATATTATAATTCAGATGATCTCCAGAAGTAATTTAATTGAAATCAATAGAAATGAGATTGCAGAGCATATGTGATTTAATAATGAATTTATAAAAGAGCTAAAGCTCTTGGACTAACCGATAAGGCGCCAAGCCGCTAAGAAAACAATAAAAGAGATAAAGCTCTATAACTAACCACGAAGACACCAAGGCACTAAGTTTACACAAAGAAAAATTGGTTGACAGCCAAAGACTGTAACTAACCGCAAAGGCGCCAAGGCGCGAAGTGGATTAATTAAGAATTAATAATTAAAGAATTAGGAATTAAGGAAATTGCGGAGATTGACTGATTACTACAGTTAATAATTATGTTCCCGATTAAAATGCGGGACAGGCTATTCCTTTGAAGAAAGGAATCTTGTCTTATTAAAACAAAGTTTTAATACTAAGTGTGAGCAAACAATTAAATAGTAAGCATTTTACTACAAAACCATTTATCAGCCCCATGATATTTTAACTAAAGGTTAAAATCAATAGATTCCTGCCTCCCGACTAAAGTTCGGGACAGGTTTCGCAGGAATAGCCTGATAAACTTTCCCGAATGGTCGGGACAGGTTGTTTTCTTCCATTTCTTCCCGACTTTCAGTGCGGGATAAATATTGTGGTAAAAAAATAGCTTTAGCTGTATTTCTTTGCGTCTTTGCGCCTTCGCGGTTAAAAAATATTTTAGCTTTGCTACAAATATCAAAATTAATGAAAACGAAAGTACTTCATATCATCAAATCCCTTGGTCGTGGTGGGGCAGAGATGCTTTTACCGGAAACCCTTAAACTCCACAACCAAGAGCAATTTGAATTTCACTATATCTATTTTTTACCCTGGAAAGATCAGATGGTTTCGGCTTTGGAAAGTGCTGGCGCAAAGGTTAGCTGTCTACCGGCTAAAAATAACATACAACTCATGCGCCAAATCGATAAAGTCGATCGCTATGTGCAAGAGCATAAGATCGATTTGATCCATGCTCATTTGCCCTGGGCAGGTTTTTTAGCTCGTTTCCTTCATAAAAATAACCAAATCCCGCTTATCTATACCGAGCATAATAAACAAGAGCGCTATCACACAGCCACTTTTTACCTTAATAAATGGACCTTCAACTGGCAATCCAAAGCCATAGCCGTCAGCAGTGATGTGGAGACTTCTATTCAGCAAAATATACAACCCAAAATATCGGTTCAAAGCATTTTAAATGGTGTAAATACCGATTTTTTTCAGCGAAAGTCATTAGAAGAATTAGAAAAGGATATTGAAAATTTAGCTGGAGAAATTTCAGAAAACACTTTTCGCACTAGCCATAAAGAAGAAAAAGCCCTGCCTTTTGATAATGGAAATGCTGTATTGCAAAAGCTCTTAAAGCAAAAGCAAGAAAATCCTGACATTCAAGTGGTCGGCACCATAGCCGTTTTCAGATTTCAAAAGCGTTTGATGGAATGGATAAAAGTATTTCA
Source organism: Bacteroidota bacterium (assembly GCA_003973485.1). Taxonomy (GTDB): domain Bacteria; phylum Bacteroidota; class Bacteroidia; order Cytophagales; family Cyclobacteriaceae; genus Marivirga. The sequence goes on from QNXU01000422.1 coordinate 2,253, forward strand.
TCAAGCCGTTCAAGCTAATCCAAATTTAAGAGGCGTAATAGTAGGGAATGGCCCCTTTGCGGGCCAATTGCTTGAATTAAGAGCTGAATTAAACCTAGAAAATCATTTATTCTTGCCTGGCCTGCAGACCAATACCAAAGATTGGTTTTCCCTTATGGATGTCTTTATGATGAGTTCTGAGTTTGAAGGCTTACCCATAGCACTTCTAGAAGCCATGAGCATGGAATGTGCGATTGTTACAACAGATGCCGGTGGAGTAAAAGAGGTAGTTGTAGATGGAGAAAGTGGGTTAATGGTAGGAGTGGATGAATGGCCAAAATTGGCAGAGAAATTAGAGATGCTTAGAGATGATGAATTGAGGGCGAAACTGGCCAAAGGAGCCAGGAAAAGGGTAGGGGAAGCCTTTAGTTTGAAAAGAATGGTGGGTGAGCTGGAAAGCGTCTATCTTGAATACAGCCAAAGGCTGTGACTAACCGCAAAGGCGCAAAGGCGCTAAGGAAATTAATAAGGGCTTATGACAGCCAAAGGCTGGGACTAACCGCGAAGACGCAAAGTCGCTAAGGTTTTTTTAAGTTTGAATTTGATAATATTTAGATATTAGTACAATTTCTGCTTACTACAATTTTATAATTCTTTTATTTTTCTTTGCGTCTTAGCGCCTTTGCGGTTAACAAGCGGCTTAGCAGCATTTCAAAAATAAAATCAAATTGGCATTAGAATAATTGACTTTTGGTTTAATAAAGTTTTTACTAGTTTTATTTTCAGTTATTGAGAATAAAAATGTTTCAACCTAAATAAACCTAAAGATGACTGAAAATGAGATTTCAAAGCATGTTGTCAATGCAGCTTATAGAGTACATACTGAATTAGGACCAGGTCTTTTGGAGAATGCTTATGAGGCTTGTTTAATAAAAGAGCTGAAAGAAGTAGGCTTAAATGTTAAAAGTCAGGAGATCCTACCTGTTTATTATAGAGGAGATAAAATTGAATTAGGTTATAGATTAGATTTATGGATCAATAAAAAAGTAGTGGTAGAAATAAAAACCGTTTCACAATTTGATCCAGTGCATTCCGCCCAATTATTGACCTATTTGAAGCTAACTGAGAATAAACTAGGATTATTGATAAATTTTAATGTGCCGCTAATCAAAGACGGTATCAAAAGAGTAGTTAACAATTTATAATTGCAGCCAAAGGCTGTTACTAACCGCTAAGACGCAAAGTCGCTAAGGAAAAAAGTTTAATTTCTAAAAGGATAATAAATAGCATATTTTTGATAATTATTCTTTTTAGTTTCTAATCTTAAAAAATTCTCTTTGCGTCTTCGCGCCTTTGCGGTTAATTAGCGGCTTAGCCGCCAAAAAGTCTTTTTTATTCCTTAGTTAAGCTTAAAAAACTTTGCAAAAAAGTCAACTTATTAAAAATCTAATTATTTCCTTTGTGCCTTTGTGTCTTTGTGGTTAATTAGCGGCTTAGCCGCCAAAAAATGGAAATCAGACCTTCAAATACTTCAGACATTCCCAGCATCATCAAGCTTTTAAAATCCAGCTTGGGAGAATCTTTAATGCCTAAATCTGAGCTCTACTGGCAATGGAAGCACCTCCATAATCCCTTCGGGGCTTCACCCGTTTGGGTTGCTGAGGAAGATAATCAGATCATAGGCGTTCGGGCTTTTATGCAATGGCAATGGAAGAAAGGTGATCAGATCTATCGTGCAATCCGTGCAGTAGATACTGCTACCGATCCGGCACATCAAGGCAAAGGTATTTTCAAGAAATTAACGCTTGGATTGTTGGAACAATGCGAAAATGAAGGCATTCATTTGGTTTATAATACGCCCAATAGCCAAAGTAAACCCGGCTATTTGAAAATGGGCTGGGAAGAAGCCGGGAAATTGCCTATCCAAATCAGCATTAAAAAACCTATTAAAATTGCCATTGCTAAGCTAAAAGGAAAGGCCGAAACCAGTTTTTTAGAATTAGCGAATGGAGCAGAGTACGATTTACAAAAAGCTTTAGATCAATTTCAATTTGATTTTAAGGAAAGCAATGTTTGGGGTACGGCTTACAGTTTAAATTACTTAAAGTGGCGTTATGCTGAAGTGCCTATTATTCCTTATTATGCCCATTTCAATGATCAGGCTTGCGTGATTTTTAGACTAAAAGCGGGAGGTTTGGGAGTGGAGATGAGAATTTGTGATGTATTTGGACAACAAAAAGCAATTGAGCAATTGTTAGATGAGCTTTATTATCAAAATGATTTTGATTATATGAGCATCAGCGGTTTTGAAGCTGTAAAGTTGCCAGGCATCTTAAAGCAAAATAAAAACTTAGGGCCTGATGTGACCATTAGAACCTTAGCAGAGAAAGATTTGAGTGAATTTCAGAATTTCAAAAACTGGCATCCTGCCTTGGGCGACCTGGAGGTCTTTTGACAGCCTGACTAACCGCAAAGGCGCAAAGACGCAAAGAAAAAAAGCCCCCTAACCCCCAAGGGGGGCATTAGTATCATTGAGCCAAAACCATCATAAAGCTACTTATCGGATGTAGATTGATTTTTTCTACCTAATTGTCTATATGGTATATGAAATTGGGGCCGCTCCTGTTGTCAATTCATATTTAAAAAATTCCTAATCCCTAATAAAATCTTTGCGCCTTCGCATCTTTGCGGTTCAGTTTTCAGCTTTAGCTGATAAAAAATCATAGCTTTGTGGTTAAAAAATAATTTGAATTCGACTTTTACCATATCACTCGACTTTGAGCTTCACTGGGGCGGCTTTGAAAAATGGCCATTGGATGATGCCAAGAAGCAGTATTTTCTCAATACCCGTAAATTAATTCCACAGCTTTTAGATTTATTTGAGCTGCATGAAGTGCATGCCAGCTGGGCAACCGTTGGTTTGTTGATGCATGAAACTCAACAGCAGATAGAAACAAATAGTCCAGAGCTAAAGCCAACTTATGCACAAAAAGAGCTTTCGGCTTATGATTTTATTCAAAATTCAGGCATAGGCGAAAATGAAAAAGAAGATCCCTTTCATTATGCCGATTCCTTAATTCAGGAACTTGTAAAGCGAAAAGGGCAGGAGCTATCCTCTCACAGTTTTGCCCATTATTATTGCAATGAAGTCGGGCAAAGCACTGAACAATTTAATGCAGATAGCAAAGCCATTCAAAAAGCTGCTTGGAAATATGGGAAGCAGTTAAAATCATTAGTATTTCCTCGGAATCAGTTTAATGCCGATTATTTGAAAGTCTGCAAGGTTAATGGAATTGAGATCATTCGCTCTAATCCAGTAGATTGGTGGTGGAATACAGCCGATGGAGCCTTAAATGAATCAAAATGGAAGCGCTTAAATCGTGGCTTAGATGCTTATTTTAATATTGGAGGTAAGACATCCTATGGAATAGAGACTATTAATAAGCAAGAAGGAGTTTATCTACTTCCAGCAAGTCGCTTACTGCGCCCTTATAATCCGAAGGAATCATTCTTAAATCAAAAGAAAATCAGCAGGATAAAGAAGGAAATGACCGTTGCCGCTCAAAATGGCGAATTTTATCATTTATGGTGGCATCCGCATAATTTCGGGAATCATTCGGAGCAAAATATGAAAGGGTTGAAAGAGATTTTGAGTCATTTTAGCTTTTTGCAGAAAGAATACGGTATGGAAAGTTTGAATATGGAGGAGATAGCGGAGAAGTTGGAAGATGGAAGTGGGGAGTAGGAAGTTTTGCAGCCTAAGGCTGTGGACTAACCGCAAAGGCGCAAAGACGCAAAGAAAAAATAGTTAAATATAGAAAGTTTAAATGGTTAACTCCCCTGTTTTCTGCCTTCAATTCCTAATTATAAAATTCTAAATTCTTAATTAAAAACCTTTGCGTCTTTGCGCCTTTGCGGTTCAAATTAGTCTTTGGCTGAAAATAATGCTTAGCATTATAAATAGAAATCAAAAATTAGCATATTTGTCACTCAAAACCTCAGCACTTGAAAAAGAAGATCCTCCGCATTACTACAGTCCCAATATCCTTAAATATTTTATTAAAAGGACAGCTGAAGTATATGCAGGAAAATGGTTATGAAGTGATAACCGCAAGTGCAGCTGGAGCAGAGGTAACAGAAATCTGCAAACGAGAAGGGGTTCGGCATTTTCCAATCGATTTTACGCGCACTTTAAGTCCTTTTAAAGACTTGAAAGCTTTGTGGCAGCTGATTCGATTGATAAAGAAAGAAAAGCCGGATATTGTT
>QNXU01000379.1 GCA_003973485.1 Bacteroidota bacterium
ATTCTGGTAATTTGTATTTTATAAAACTATTCAGTATTTCTTCATCTGATATTTCTTCCGATAAAGCTAAATTATACAAAGCTGAAATTTCATTCGAGGAGGGTAAGCATTCAGAGAGTTTAATTTTAAATGCGAATAAAATAATCAAAAGTCCAGGTATTGCACCTAAAGTAGAGATTGTTCAAAAAGCTTTAGCTAATGACATTCCTGTAATTGATGAATTGGAGTTCGCTTTTGGATTTACAAAAGGAAAAATCATTGCTATAACTGGTACTAATGGCAAATCTACCACTACCATGCTAACTTATCATTTGCTTAAAGAAGCTGGTTTGTCAGTTGGTTTAGGTGGAAATATCGGTAAAAGCATGGCTGGGCAATTAGTAGATCAAGATTTTGATTGGTGGGTGTTGGAATGTAGTAGTTTCCAGATTGATGGTTTTGTGGATTTTAAACCACATATAGGTATTTTATTGAATATTACGCCCGATCATTTAGATCGATATGAATATAAAGTGGGAAATTATGTAACCTCTAAATTTTCTTTGTTCAAAAATCAGGATGAAGAGGATTATGCGCTACTATTTACAGAAGATAAATTGATAAATGCGAATCTTTCGAAACATCAATTTTCTTCCAAATTATTAGAATTGAAATTTGAAGATATACCTAATGAAGGAGCCTATGCAAATCCATCTGGTATAATGATCAATTTAAATGAGCAAAGACATACTTTTTCACAAGACCTACTGACTATAAAAGGAAAACATAACCAGACTAATGCCATGGCTTCTATTTTAACTGCTAAACTCGCTAAAATTAAGAATGAAAAAATTACGGAAAGCCTTCCGAAATTTAAAAGCATTCAACACCGATTGGAATCGGTAGGAAATATTCATGGCATTGAATTTATAAATGATTCTAAAGCCACCAATGTAGATGCAGTTTATTATGCTTTGGATGCTTTCACAAGACCAATAATATGGATAGTGGGTGGTGTAGATAAAGGAAACGATTACAGTCAGTTGGATGCTGTTAGCACCAATGTGAAAGCCATTATTTGTCTGGGAAAAGATAATGAGAAAATAAAGGAGTATTTTAAAGATAGATGTCCAATAATTGAAGAAACACAATCTATGCAGGATGCTGTAGAAATGGGATATAAATTATCCAAAGATAGGGAAGTTGTATTGCTTTCTCCTGCTTGTGCAAGCTTCGATTTATTTAAGAATTATGAGGACCGAGGAAATCAATTTCGCTTGGCATTCCAATTATTGGAAAGAGAAATAGAACTGAAAAAATTATCGCAATCATGATAAGTATTCAAAACATAAAGGCTTGGACTGACAGGCATCTAAAAGGAGACCCCGTGATTTGGTCGGTGGTTTTTACTTTAGGGATGCTCAGTATTTTAGTGGTTTATAGTGCAACCGGAACGATTGCTTATTTCAAATATGGAGGCAATACGGAATACTATTTATTACGCCACAGCTTTTTGGTGTTTTTGAGTTTCTTTGCCATGTGGGTTGCCCATAAGGTAGATTATAGATATTATTCCAAAATATCGCATTTGGCTTTATGGCTTTCAGTGCCGCTTTTGATATTTGCTTGGCAGTTTGGTGTGAATTTGAATAGTGCTTCAAGATGGATTACCATACCTTTTATTAATCAATCATTTCAGCCTTCGGATTTGGCAAAATTAGCTTTGATTATCAATTTGGCTGGGATGTTGTCCAAAAGACAGCAGAATATTCACGATTTTAAGAAAGCTTTAATTCCAATGCTGTTGTGGTGTGGAGTAATTTGTGGATTAATAGCCATGACCAATTTATCCACTGCTATTTTATTATTCTTAACCTGTATGCTGCTATTATTCATCGGAAGAATTCCAGTTAAATATTTAGCAATGCTGGCTTTTGTCGGAGTTTTTGCGGTGAGTATTGCTATGGTGGTCGGGCAAAGGGGAGAAACTGCTATTAGTCGTGTTGAAAATTTCATCAATAAAGAAAATATCCCTTTTCAAGCGCAGCAATCTTATATAGCTGTAGCTACGGGTGGTATTACGGGTAAAGGGCCAGGAAATAGTAGTCAGCGAAATTTTTTACCTGAGGCTTTCTCAGATTTTATCTTTGCCATTGTAGTGGAAGAATATGGAATGATTGGAGCAGGAATAGTGATTTTATTGTATTTAACTTTATTATATAGAGGAATGAAAGCAGCTGCTGCCAGCGGTAGGGCTTATGGTGGATTGCTCTCGGCAGGACTCAGTTTTGCCATTGTCATACAAGCTATGGTGAATATGGGAGTTGCCGTTGGTTTAGGGCCCATAACGGGTTTACCACTTCCACTTTTAAGTATGGGGGGAACCTCGCTTTTATTTACAGGTTTGGCAATGGGTATTATTTTAAGTGTAAGTCGTGGGGAAATTGAGGAAACTCCTGACGCTTTGAGTAAAAAACAATTTTCTAATTTACCTAAAAAAGAAGCAGCCTAAATGGATATGCAAAAACCATATCGATTCATTTTAAGCGGAGGCGGCACTGGCGGTCACATATTTCCTGCATTGGCTATTGCGGATGAAATCAAAAAGCAGCTACCAAATGCAGAAATTCTGTTTGTGGGAGCTGAAGGTAAAATGGAAATGCAAAAAGTCCCAGAGGCGGGCTATAAGATTTTTGGATTACCAATAGCGGGTATTCAGAGAAGTTTGACATTGAAGAATTTGAGTTTTCCGTTTAAGCTGTTGAATAGCTTAAGGCAAGCTAAAAAAATAGTAAAGAATTTTAAGCCTGATGCCGTAATTGGTGTAGGAGGTTATGCAAGTGGACCAACCTTAAGAGCGGCTTCCAATTTAGGAATTCCTTGTCTCTTGCAAGAACAGAATTCTTATGCTGGCTTAACGAATAAATGGCTTAAAAAGAAAGTAAAACAGATTTGCGTTGCTTATGAAGGAATGGATAAATATTTTCCAGCCTCAAAATTGAATTTAACTGGAAACCCAATAAGAAAAAACCTATTGGATTTACCTGATAGATCAAAAGCTATGAAAAGCTTTGATTTAGATGAGAATAAGAAAACTATTTTGGTTCTAGGCGGAAGCTTAGGAGCCAGAACCATAAATGAGAGCATAGCGCAGAATTTGGATTTGTTAGCAAAGGAAGATTTTCAGATGCTTTGGCAAACTGGGAAGCTTTACCATAACGAAATGCTGTCTCGATCTGAAAATGCTGATAAAAAGCAATTGAAAGTTCTGGAGTTTATCAAAAATATGGATGAAGCTTATGCTTCTTCTGATATTATTATAACAAGAGCGGGTGCTTTATCAGTTTCTGAATTGCAAGTTGTTGGTAAGCCAGTGATTTTTGTGCCTTCGCCAAATGTGGCGGAAGACCATCAAACGAAAAATGCTCAAGCATTAACTCAAGAAGATGCAGCCTTAATGGTAACGGATGCTCAGGCTGTTAAGGAGTTGTTACCGAAGGCTTTTGAATTATTAAAAGATATTGAAAAGCAAAAGCAGCTTTCTGAAAACATAAAAAAGATGGCTAAACCAAAAGCTACAGAAAATATAGTGTCGATTATTTTTAAAATGATTGAATGAAGATAAAAAATATACATAGCGCATATTTCATTGGAATTGGCGGCATAGGCATGAGTGCTTTGGCTCGTTGGTTCCACCATAATGGGGTGCAAGTTTATGGCTATGATAAAACATCAACCAAATTAACCACCCAACTGGAAAGTGAAGGCATTTCAATTCATTTTGAAGATGAAATTGAAAAAATGCCTGACTTTGTATTTAAAAATCGCAAAGAGGTATTGATTGTTTATACTCCTGCAATTCCAAAAGACCATAAAGGTTTTAATTATCTCAAAGAAAAGGGAATTAATCTTTATAAAAGATCTGAGGTTTTGGGGAAATTAACGGAAGGAATGTTTACCGTAGCAGTGGCAGGTACTCATGGAAAAACTACGACTAGTTCAATGATTGCCCATTTGCTAAAAAGTGGTAAGAAGGATATAGCTGGATTTTTAGGCGGAATAACTACTAATTATGATACCAATATGATCATGAATCAAAGTGATTATAAAAAGGCCATTATAGTGGTGGAAGCAGATGAGTTTGATCGATCTTTCCTGACTTTAAAACCTAATGTGGCAGTGGTGACTTCTACTGATGCAGACCATCTAGATATTTACGGAAAATTAGAAGAATTGAAGAAGTCTTTTTCGCTCTTTTTGGAAAATGTAAATCCTACTGGTCAAATCTATATTAAAGATGGATTATGGGAAGAAATAGCTACTAAAAGGATAAAAGCAAAACCTAGTTCTTACGGATTAAATGCTGGGGATATTAGAGCACTACATGTTCAGGTGAAAGATGCAAAATTTGTTTTTGATGTTACGCTTGATAACAAAGTTATTAAAGGATTTCAGTTATCTGTTCCTGGCTTCCACAATGTGGAAAATGCAGTAGTGGCCATTGCCATTGCAAATCAATTAGGGTTAAGTGATAAAGAGATTTTAGAAGGAATTAGAACTTACCAAGGAGTCAAACGCAGATTTGAATATGTAATTCAAAGAAATGATTTTGTGTTTATTGATGATTATGCACATCATCCTAGTGAGATAAAAGCTATGTTGACATCTGTGAGGGCACTATATCCTGGAAAGAAGGTAAGCGTATTGTTTCAGCCTCATTTATATTCTAGAACTAGAGATTTTTCAGTGGAATTTTCTCAAAGTTTAAGTTTGGCTGATGAGGTGATGTTGTTGGACATCTATCCAGCTAGAGAACTGCCGATTGAAGGAGTTAGCAGTGAAATTTTATTGGAGTCCATTCAAGCGGATGAAAAATATAAAGTAGAAAAAGATTCTATAGTAGAATATTTAAGCAATCGTGATCTTGAGGTTTTTATAACAATGGGAGCAGGAGATATAGATAAATTAGTTGAACCATTAAAAGATATGTTTAATACTGAGCATGCAGCTTAAAAAGAGTTTAAATATCGTCCTGAAGATTGTTTTGCCCATCTTGTTGTTTGTGGTAACCATTGGCTTTGTAAGCAAAAAGCAGGATGATGTGCTTTGTAAAAAGATTATCATTAACATTAAAAATCAGCAAGGCAATTTCTTTATTAATGAAGCTGATATTAATAGTTTATTGACGAATAATGGCAATGAAATGGTGATGAATTTGCCTTATGAAAATTTCAAATTAAAAGATTTGGAAGAAAGAGTGAATGCTCATAAGTTTATCCAAACGGCAGAAGTTTATAGAGATTTAGCTGGAAATATGATGGTGGATGCTATACAAGCAAGACCAATTGCCAGGATTTTTAACCCAAATGGAGCTGATCATTATATAAGTGATCAAGGCAAAATATTGCCAGTCTCGGATAGATTTACTGCTCGGGTAATGGTCTTGTCAGGTGAGTTTTTTGATTCTTATTTGGAGAAAGATATGCTGGTAGATGATGCCGGGAAAGATTTATTTCATTTTATAAAATTTATAGAGCAAGATAAATTTTGGAGTGCGCAGTTTGCGCAATTGGAAGTAGATGATAGAGGAATAATCAATATATACCCTCAGGTTACCAAACAGTTGATCGAATTTGGGACGGTATATAATTATTCTGATAAATTATCGAAACTTAAAATATTTTACGATAAGATACTGCCTGACAGAGGGTGGAATCGATACGATCGTGTAAATTTACAATTTAAAGAACAAATCATTTGTGAATAGAATAACCTTAGTTGATACATGGACATGCAAAATGATAAAATAGTAGTCGGATTAGACATAGGAACCACCAAAATATGCGTAATAGTGGGTCATAAAAATGATTATGGCAAACTAGATGTTTTGGGTATGGGCAAAGCCGTATCTGATGGCGTAGTTAAAGGCAAAGTCATCAATATTGAAAAAACCATTTTGGCAATCAAAAAGGCGGTGGAAGAAGCTGAGGATAATTCCGGTATCGACATAAAAGTGGTGAATGTGGGCATAGCCGGTCACCATATTAGAAGCTCCATCCAGAGAGGGAGTATTACTCGTGAAGATAGAGATGAAGAAATTACAGTTGAGGATGTAAACCGTTTGACCAATGATATGCACCGCATGGTAATTCCTGCAGGAAATCAAATCATCCATGTTATGCCACAAGTTTATACTGTGGATTACGATGATGGTATAAAAGATCCTGTTGGAATGACGGGTATTCGATTGGAAGCTGATTTTCATGTAATCACTGCTGATATAAATTCTATCAACAATATTCAGAAATGCGTGAAAAGAGCAGGCTTGGATATTGAAAATATGATATTGGAGCCATTGGCTTCCAGCTTAGCAGTTTTATCTGATGATGAAAAAGAAGCCGGAGTTTGCTTGGTAGATATAGGGGGTGGTACTACTGATATTGCCATTTTCCATGAAAATATCATCCGTCATACGGGCGTAATTCCATTTGGCGGTAACATTATCACTTCT
>QNXU01000032.1 GCA_003973485.1 Bacteroidota bacterium
AAGGCTCGGTTCGAGTATGAATGGCTAGATACTTTTCAAACTGGTATAGTTTTACAAGGGACAGAAATAAAAGCTATTCGATTGCACAAAGTGAGTTTGCAAGAAGCCTATTGCTATATTCACAGAGGCGAGGTTTTTGTAAAAGGAATGCATATTGGTCTTTATGAATTAGGCACTCACTATAATCATGAAGAAAAACGAGAGCGAAAACTGCTTTTAAAAAAGCAAGAAATAGAGAAAATTAGAAAAAGGATGGAAGAAAAGGGCTTAACGCTTATTCCAACCAAACTTTTTATTAACAATAGAGGATTAGCTAAATTAGAAATTGCATTGGCTAAAGGTAAAAAAATGCATGATAAGCGAGACAGTATCAAAGAAAAGGATATGAAAAGGGAACTGTCTAAAATGAAATTTTAATCTATGATTTCAAGAGGGGAAAAAGGTATTTGTAGATTAAGCATTGTTCCAGTGCGGGCAGAAGCTTCAGAAGCTTCAGAAATGGTTACTCAGTTATTATTTGGGGATCATTATTCGGTCACAGAACTATCAAAAGACTCAAAATGGATTAAGATTAAAATCTATTTTGATGGTTACGAAGGCTGGATAGATGCAAAGCAGTATCACTTCATCACAGATGAGTATTTTAATCAAATTAATAATTCAGATTATAAAATATGCACAGATTTAACGGCTAGTATCTTATATCAAAAGAATTTGTTACCGGTGACCATTGGAGCAATTATTCCGATTTCAACTAATGAAATTTTTAAGATAGAAGAACATTTGGGTTTTAATGGTGAAGCCAAATCATTAAGTGCTAGGAGAGATTTTGAGTTCCTGAAAAATATAGCAAGAAAATACTTAAATGCACCCTATTTATGGGGAGGGAAATCTCCATTTGGAATTGATTGTTCAGGTTTTACCCAAATCGTTTTTAAAATTTGTGGCTATAATTTAAAACGTGATGCCTCTCAGCAGGTGCAGCAAGGAAAAGAGGTAGATAACTTGGAGAATGCCTTGCCTGGTGATTTGGCTTTCTTTAGAAATGAGCATAAAAAAGTGACCCATGTGGGTGTTTTGCTTGAGAATCAGGAGATTATTCACGCTTCCGGTAAAGTAAAAATTGATTTTTTAGATGAAAATGGTATCTTCAATGCTGAACAAAAAGGTTACACACATTATTTGACTGATATAAAAAGAATATTAGCATGAGGAATTAGACTGATTTTTCATGCTTGATTAAAATTTTAAAAGCATGAAGATTGGTTCCAAACGAGCATTAGTTTTAAATCAAGATTACAGTCCTGTTACGGTTTGCAGTATTCCTAAAGCCTTTCTTTTACTTTATTTGCAAAAAGCAGAGCTAATTGAAAAAGATGAAGCTCTTAAACTTCGTTCTATTGATCGTTCCTTTCCTTTTCCATCCGTTATTCGACTAACCAATTATGTAAACATGCCTTATAAGGGAGTTATGTTAACTCGTCAAAATATTTTTAAACGAGACGGTCATGAATGCCAATACTGTGGGATTTCAAAGGATTTAACTTTAGATCATCTAATTCCGCGTTCAAAAGGAGGGAAGTCAGTATGGACTAATTTGGTTACAGCATGTAAAAGATGTAATGCCAGAAAAGGCAATAATACACCTGAGGAAAGTGATATGAAACTTAAACGCTCTCCGTTCAAACCAAGTTATGTGATGTTTATTCGTGATTTTTCAGGTCATGTTGATGAAAAATGGCTGCCATTTTTGAAAACAAAGCAAATGAGTGCATAAAAAAACCGCTCTGTGGTCACAGAACGGCTTTTCATTTTAGTGAATAGTTGGTTATGGTTATATGCTATTATCTCAAAAATAACAATTCTCTGTATTTTGGCAAAGGCCAAAGCTCATCATCTACATAAAGTTCAAGTTTATCTGCAGCATATCTGATTTTATCAAAGTAGACTTCTTTAACTTCATCACAATATTTAGTAGCTCTCGTGGTAGTATCCTCAATTTGATTAAGCTCTTTTCTTTTGTCAATCATATCATGTACTAAGCTTCTCAAATCCTTGGTATAACCAGAAATCAGCTCTATATTTTTCAATATTTCTGAATTATCCAACTTTAGAGCGCTAAGGTTTTTAGCGTTTTGAGCCAAAGTGTTTTGATATTTAACAGCAGTAGGAATAATCTGATTTAAAGCAATATCTCCCATTAAACGAGATTCTATTTGAATTTTCATGATATAATTTTCTAAATAGATTTCATTACGTGCCTCCAATTCTTCTGGAGTCATCACATTATGCTTTGAGAATAACTTTTTGGCATTATCCGTAACGAATGCTTCAAGAGCTCTAGGCGTATTTTTCACATTCGCCAATCCTCTTTTTTCTGCTTCTTTTTCCCAATCTTCAGAATATCCATCACCTTCGAATCTAACTTTTTTCGAATCTTTAATATACTGTCTTAAAATATTTACTATCGCAATTTTCTTATCAGTTCCTTTTTGCATTTCAGCTTTCACTTCCTTGTGGAACTCAGTTAATTGCTCTGCCATAATTAAATTCAAAATAGACATAGGCTGTGCCACATTCTGATCTGAACCTACGGCTCTAAATTCAAATTTATTTCCTGTAAATGCGAAAGGAGATGTTCTATTTCGATCTGTATTATCTAGAATAATTTGAGGGATTTTATCGATGCCCAATTTCATGTACATATTATCCCCTTTATCAATCTTTATGTTCCCTTTTTCTTCTAGTTCATCTAAAACAGCGGTTAATTGAGAACCAATGAATACAGACATTACAGCAGGAGGTGCTTCATTTGCCCCTAATCGATGATCATTACTTGCAGATGCAATAGAAGCTCTTAATAATTCGCCATTGTCAGCCACAGCTTTGATGGTGTTTACCAAGAAAACTAAGAATAGAAGGTTTTCTCTTGCACTATTACTAGGTTGGAATAAATTGACACCAGTATTGGTGATTAATGACCAGTTGTTATGCTTTCCACTACCGTTTAAGCCAGCAAATGGTTTTTCATGAAATAATACTTCCAAATCGTGTCTTGCTGCCACTCGCTTCATTACGTCCATCATCAAACTGTTGTGGTCAGTAGCAACATTAATATCTTCAAATAAAGGAGCTGCCTCAAATTGACTTGGTGCTACTTCATTATGTCGAGTTGAAATTGGAATACCTAATTTTAAACATTCAATTTCGAAATCTTTCATGTAGTTATAAATCCTACTTGGAATAGAACCAAAGTAGTGGTCATCTAATTGCTGACCTCTTGCTGGATTGTGTCCAAACAATGTTCTTCCTGACATTAATAAATCAGGACGAGCAGAAAATAAAGCTTTGTCAACCACAAAATATTCTTGCTCACAACCCAATGATGCATTTACTCGATTTACATTTCTATCAAATAATTGAACCACTTTTGTTGCAGCCTTATCAACTGCTTCAACTGCTTTTAATAAAGGTGCTTTGTGGTCTAATGCTTCCCCAGTATAGGCTACAAATATTGTAGGAATACATAGCGTTCTCCCGAAAATGAACATTGGAGAAGAAGGATCCCATGCGGTGTATCCTCTTGCTTCAAATGTAGTTCTCAATCCTCCATTTGGAAATGAAGAGGCGTCTGGTTCTTGCTGAACCAACATGGAGCCAGCGAAAACTTCGATTCCTTTTTGTGCATTGAAAAATGAATCATGTTTTTCAGCAGTTGAACCTGTTAAAGGTTGGAACCAGTGCGTATAGTGGGTAACTCCTTTAGTGATTGCCCAAGCTTTTACTGCAGAAGCAATTTGATCTGCAGTTTCCATATCTATTTTTTTGCCTTTATCTATGGCATTACTTACTTTTTTGAAAACATCAGGAGCCAAAGTTGCTTTCATTTGGTCCAATGTGAATACATCCTGTGCAAAATAGTCTGAAATTTTGTTGGATGGAGCTTCGATTCTCTCTGTTGTTCTTCTTGAAACGATATCGAGCGCGTTGAATCTTAAATGAGCCATTATTGTGTTTTTTGGTTTAAATTCGAACCAAATTTAGGTAAAAATTTGTAGAATAATTGTTTTTAGGGTTGAAAATTATTTATAAAACATAATAAATAATGAAAAATACTGTTTTTGCCCTTTAAATTCGAACTAATGACATGATTTTTGTTCTTTTTTACTTCTTTTATAGGGTGGGGTAAGTTAAAATACTTGAAAACTTGTGAGTTAGGTGTTAAAATGAACCTAATCATTAAAAATGAGTAAAATTCTTACCCGTTAAAGTCCTTCCACTCAAAAAGATTTAAATTCAGGAAATTTAGCCTTAACTTTGCGGTTCATTTTGCAAAATATTCGGCATGAACAAAAAAGTTGCTTTTTATACACTCGGTTGTAAACTGAATTTTTCAGAAACATCCTCTATTTCAAGAATGTTTGAGGATAGGGGGTATGAGAAAGTAGATTTTCAGGCAAACCCTGATATATTTATTATCAATACTTGCTCCGTAACAGAGAATGCCGATAAAAAATGTAAGAAGGTTGTAAAAGAAGCCAAGAAAATCAATCCTGATGCTTTTGTTACTATTATTGGTTGTTACGCTCAATTAAAACCAAAAGAGATATCAGAGATTAAAGGAGTGGATGCTGTTTTAGGTGCTGCTGAAAAATTCCAATTAATTGACAAACTAGATGGTTTTACTAAAAAAGATAAACCTCAGGTTCTAGCATCAGATATAAAAGAAGCCAAGAGTTTTAATAATGCATTTTCTATAAACGATAGAACTCGTACTTTCTTGAAAGTTCAAGATGGATGTAATTACCATTGTGCATTTTGCACCATTCCTTTAGCAAGAGGAAAAAGTAGAAGTGATACCATTGAAAATATCCTTAAAAGCGCAAAGCAAATAGCAAGTGAAGATGTAAAAGAGATTGTTTTAACTGGTGTCAATACGGGTGATTTTGGTATTCAAGATGGCAAAAGAAAAGAACGCTTTGTTGATTTGGTAAAAGAATTGGATAATGTTGAAGGAATAGAGCGATTTAGGATTTCAAGTATTGAACCTAATTTATTAACCAATGAAATCATAGAGTTTGTAAGTCAATCCAAAAGATTTGTTCCTCATTTTCATGTCCCACTTCAAAGTGGTAGCAATAAAATATTGCGTAAAATGAGAAGGCGCTATTTGCGTGAATTATATGAAGATAGGGTAGTAAAAATAAAGCAATTGATGCCTCAGTGTTGTATTGGGGTGGATGTAATTGTGGGATTCCCGGGAGAAACAGATGAAGACTTTTTAGATACATATCATTTCCTTAAAGAATTGCCAGTATCTTATTTGCATGTTTTTACTTATTCTGAGCGACCTAATACCGATGCAGATGAAATGGATGAGGTGGTTCCGATGAAAGTGCGTAATGAGCGTTCTAAAATGCTGAGAAGCTTATCAGAAAAGAAGAAGCGTGCTTTCTATGAAGAAAATTTGGGTAGGGAAGAAGTAGTATTATTTGAAAAGGATATTCATGATGGTTTGATGGAAGGCTTTACGGATAACTATGTTCGAGTGGTAGCCAAATATGATCCAATCTTAATTAATGAACTGAAAAAGGTGAAACTCAGCAATCTGAATGCTGAGGGATTGATGGAAGTGACCGAGGTAGAAACTGAAGTTTTGCAGCATTGAATTTCCTAAGTTGACAAGTTAGCATGTTATCAAGTTTTCAGGTTGAAGTGAATCTCTCTGACTTGTTTTAAGAAAAGTTTACATAAAAAAAAAGCTGTCTCTTACGATTAGTAAATGACAGCTTTTTTTGTTTTGATTCTAGTATCTTATTTAGATATTCTTTCGATTAAATCAGCAGCTCTGTTTGAATAACCAGCTTCGTTATCATACCATCCTACAACTTTAGCTAATTTACCTGGGGTAATTCAGGGTAATCAGCAATCAATGGGCTTGATGGCGTTGGGAGCTGGTGTAGCCTTTGCTGGTCAGCATAGTTTTAAAAATGACTCAATTAGTAAAAGTTGGTTTAGGTATATATTTTTAGGTTTCTGATGTAGAGAAGGTGTATATACCCTTCTCCAGCGATCAATGCTGTCAACTTAAGAGAACAAATGTGGCTAAAGCCATTTTTTCTGTTGTTTTTTACCGTCGCTTAAAAGCGACGGCAATTACCGTTGCCTTTAGGCAACGGATTTAAGAGGAAAAACGAATTGGCTTTAGCCACATTTACAATACTAGAATTCCCTTATTTTCCTTAAGTTGACAGCATTGCGTTAAAACGTGGGGTTAATGATATTCATTTTCTCTTTTATCCGTTCTTATCTGTTAAATCAGTTTAATCCGTGTGCTATTCCTACAGCATTCCAAGTTGAAGTTTTGCTTCATCGCTCATCATATCCATATTCCATTGGGGTTCCCAAACAAGATCAACAAAGACTTCATTAATTTCGTAAACTCCTTTTATTCTTTCTTTTACCTCATTT
>QNXU01000033.1 GCA_003973485.1 Bacteroidota bacterium
ATCCCTTAGAATTATTGAAATTTGCAAAATGTTAGATCATTTAAAGGAAACCATAATTGCATTATCTACTGCTCCTGGAGTTGGGGCAATTGCCGTCATTCGTCTTTCGGGAGAAGATGCAATCACTATAACTAATAGTGTTTTTAGAGGAAAGAATCTTTTAAATCAAAAAAGCCATACCGCTCATTTTGGAACCATAAGAAATGATGATGGGGAAATTATAGATGAAGTAGTGGCCACTTTATTTATTGCTCCACATTCCTTTACCAAAGAAAATGTGGTGGAAATTTCCTGCCATGGTTCCCCTTATATCGTTCAAAGACTGATTAAATTATTTTTAACTAAAGGAGTTCGCTTAGCAAAAGCTGGTGAATTCACCCAAAGAGCCTTTTTGAATGGTCAATTTGATTTGGCACAAGCTGAAGCTGTTGCAGATTTAATTAATGCTGACACGGAAGCATCTCATAAAGCTGCTCTCAACCAAATGCGCGGAGGGTTCTCGGAGCAAATAAAACAGTTAAGAGCCGAATTGATTCATTTCGCCAGCATGATCGAATTAGAATTGGATTTCGGAGAAGAAGATGTGGAATTTGCCGATCGAGAAGATTTGAAAAAGCTAGTCAATCAACTGCTAAGTGTGATAACCGCCTTAGTCAGTAGTTTTGATTTAGGAAATGTGATTAAAAACGGTGTTCCCACTGTGATTGCTGGCAAACCCAATACAGGAAAATCCACATTACTTAACGCTCTTTTAAATGAAGAAAAAGCCATAGTTTCTGATATAGCCGGGACCACCCGAGATTTCATAGAAGATGAAATCAATTTAGAAGGAGTGGTTTTCCGCTTTATTGATACCGCTGGGTTGCGTGATACGGAAGATAAAGTAGAGGCCATAGGTGTACAGCGAACAAAAGATAAAATGAAGCAGGCTTCTCTGATTATCTATATGTTCGATTTGAAAAATGACACTTTAACAGAAGTCAATCGCGACATCAATATGCTCGAAAATCTAGGGATTCCCTTTATAAAGGTAGGGAACAAGCTGGATGAAGCACAGGAAGATCTTTATAATGAAATGAAGAAAGATAAAAACACACTCTTCATTTCTGCCATTAACAAAGAAGGCTTGGAAGCATTAAAAACAAAGCTGGTTGAAACCGTCAATCTGGACAATTTCAAAACCGGAGACACAGTAGTGACCAACATACGCCATTATGACAATCTAGTTCAGACTCAAAATAGTTTGAATGCGGTGTTGCGAGGTTTGGATAGCAATATCACGGGAGATTTCCTTGCATTGGATATTCGCCATGCCTTGCGCTTTTTAGGTGAGATCACAGGGGAAATTACAACAGATGATTTGTTGGCTAATATCTTTAGTAAGTTTTGTATCGGTAAATAAGATTTCAGATAAATTTTTACTCTCTGCTCCAGTTTAAGTTGAGCTGGATTTTAATTTTAACTAAAAGTGGTGAATTCTGCAATTGCATTTTAAGATTAATTCTGTAGAAAAGTATTCTGTATTAAAAGTTTCTTAAACTCCATTTTCCATTTAAATAATTAAACTTGTAAACAATATTCCAAAAGCCTTGTTGATGATTATAACTTTTAAAATATATTAATTTTTTAAACTATAAAAATCAGCAAATATGTTATCACATTTAGTTTACGTAAGCGTTAGAAAGAAAGAATGCACAGATGAAGAAATTGATAAAATTCTAGCCGCATGCAAAAGAAATAATCCGAAATTAGATATCACTGGTGTTCTTTTATATTCCAATACCCATTTCTTACAATATCTTGAAGGCGATTACAAAGAAATAAGTGGTCTTTATGAAAAAATCAAATCTGATGAAAGACATAAAAATGTGGTGCTTATTACTACTGGGCAAATTAAAGAAAGAAGCTTTCCTAGCTGGGAAATGGGCGCAAAGAAGATAAATGAGGATAAAATTGAATTCCAAACTGACTTAAGCAAAGAAGAAGCAAAAACATTTCAGGACATTATAGCAGGCAAAGATCAAGAAGGGAATAGATCAATTCAATTAATCAAGAAATTTTTCAAATAATCATGGATATTGCAAAAGAAGAATTAGAAAGAAAAATAAAGGATATTGAAGCTATTGAATTTGGCAATAATGTTGATGATGTATCTTCAAGTTTATTAATAGTGATGACTCTTTTTGAAGTAGATGATCATCCTGAAGTGATTAAAGCTTGTAAATACAAATTATTTGAAGGGATTTCCCTTTTGAAAAAACTAGGTGATGATGCCAAAGCAAGGGAAATAGAAAATAAGATTAAATGATATTATAAATGGCACCAAGAAAATCCTTAGTGCCATTTTTATTTTTTACTTCAAATACCTATCCAAGTAATTGATATAATTATTCATCAATAGCAAATAGCTCGGATAATTATAAGCTACCCCGTGAGCACCTGGAGGGAAAATCTTCAAATCATGATCTTTTCCATTGTCAATTAAGCCTTTCACCAATTGAAATGTGTTTTGAACGTGAACATTTTCATCCATAGTGCTATGCGCAATAAACATGTGCCCTGTTAAATTTTTAGCATAAGTGGTAGAGGCAGAATTAATGTAACCTTCTTCATTATCCTCTTCCAAGCCCATATAGCGTTCCGCATAGATGCTATCGTATAATCTCCAATCCGTTACAGGAGCACCAACTAGCGCAACTTTAAAAACATCAGGGTGATTCAAGATAGAAAAGCTGCTCATATAACCACCGTAACTATGTCCTCTGATGGCTATTTTATCAGCATCAACATATCCTTGATCTATCATATGCTGTGCTGCTTCGGCAAAATCTTGTGCTTCAGCATGTCCTAAGTTTTTATAAACTACTTTCTCAAACTCGCGGCCATAGCCTCCTCCACCTCTATTGTTTACTTGAATAACTACATAACCATTATGCACCAAATATTGATGCCAAGCGCTTACGCTCCATTGATTGTAAACAGACTGAGCACCAGGTCCGCCATAAACATCCAAAACCAATGGGTATTTTTGAGAAGCATCAAAGCCAACAGGTTTATAAATAGAAATATCGATTTTTTCGCCTTCACTATTTTCAAAACTACTCAATTCAGGCATTACAAAAGCTATATTCTTAAGTGCTTCCTTAACCCCTTTATTTTCTTCTAACATTTTTACCAATTTTCCAGAAGCATCTCTCAATTCGATTTTAGTTGGAGTATTCACATTAGAATATCTATCCACAAAATATGTAGCCTCAGGAGCCATATCAATATTGTGGCGACCTTCCATTTCGGTTACTTTCTTTTTTCCTTTTCCATTGAAATTCACCACATACAATTGTCTTTCTAGAGGAGAATCTTCTGTTGAGCTATAATAGATTTTCTTCTTTTTACTATCTACTGCATGCACATAAACTACCTCCCAATTTCCTGTGGTAACCTGATTTTGCAACTTGCCTTTGTAATCATATCGGTACAAATGTGCATATCCGTCCTTATCGGTAATCCAGAAAAATTCCTTGGTGTCTTTAGGGAAAAATGCATAATGCATAATACCAGCGAAGAAATCAAAAACATCAATCCAAGCGTCAGAAGTCTCCTCCAATATCATATTGGCTTCACCAGAAGTGGCATCTGCCATGTAAAGTTTCATAGTGGTTTGTGCTCTATTAAGATGCATAACAGCCAATTTTTCCTTTTCAGCAGTCCAGTATATTCTTGGGATATAACCATCTTCTAAAGGAACATTCATCCATTCTTTAGACTTTTCTGAAACCTTGATTACTCCTATTTTTACTTTAGGATTAGTATCTCCTACTTGCGGATAGGGTAATTCAACCCATTCTTTGTGAGTACCTTGATAATCTGTCATTTGGAAAATTGGCACATTTCTTTCATCCGACTGCCAAAAAGCAATGTATTCACTATCATGTGACCATTCCCAAGCTTGAGCCAATCCAAATTCCTCCTCATAAGCCCAACCAAATCGACCATTATAAAAGCCATCTTCAGCATCATCTGTCAATTGGGTTTCTTGCTTGGCTGCCAAATCAAATACAAAAAGATTGCCACCTCTTTCATAACCAACTTTCTTTCCGTTGGGCGATATTTCCGCTGTTTGAGCATCTTTTGCTACTAAATCCAAGGTTTTATCCTCAATAGAATAGTAGTAATAATCCGATATTCCAGACCTTCTCCAAACTGGACGGAAATTAGTTTGGAACAATAGGTATTTGGAATCATCAGACCATTGAAAAGATACATATTCAAATGGGTCTTCCGATCCTGGAATTTTCATTCCTTCAGTAGAAAAAATCAATTTTTCTTCCTGAGTCTTAGGATTAAAGGATTTAATAATTTGAGCCCCATTTTCTCCTCTTTCGGTAAATGAATAGGCTTGTCCATCATTAATCCAATTAATATTACTTGGTCCTGCATTCCCATACATTGGCCTTAATCCACTCATAGCTTCTTGAAAGCTACTGAATGTTTGTTTTTCCTGTGCTTGAAGTGAAAAGCACATCATCAATAAAAGCAAGCTTAAAAGCTGCGTAAATCGTTTCCTTATCATGATTTTATAGATCTAATTTAATAACGCTTGAATTTAGTAAAAATGAATGGGAAAGTTAGACGTTTGGGTGATGGATGTTGGGTGTGGGGTGATGGATGGGTGTATTGACAGTTGACAATAGACAAAATGTTCAAATCCATTATTGAGATTGGATTCTTGAGGAAGTTGGATTAGAACCTTTTGTCAACTGAATAAGCTGCAGGCTTATTTTGTAAACTGTCAACTTGCTAGATCATAGTATTTTTTTTATACAACGTCTAGATTCTTATATCTTGACTCTTGACTCTATCCTAAAACAGACTAAAAGTGCTCAGTTGATCAATAAAATGCATAATCACTCCTGGCCAGATTGCAATCGTAATGATTATTCCATAAAGAGCTCCAAATAAATGGGCGTCATGATTAACATTATCTCCTTGTCTTTTGCCCTGATAGTAAGAATAAATAAGGTAAATAGCACCGAAAATAAAGCCAGGCAAGCACAATAATCCGTAAAGACATAGATCAGTCATTGGATTAAAAAGAATACTACTGAAAACAACCGCTGAAACTGCCCCTGAAGCTCCTAAAGCATTATAGTTTGGATTCTCTTTATGCTTAATCAAACTCGGAATATCTGAGATTACAATAGCACTTAAATATAATCCTACATAAAGCAAGGTACCGTAATTAGTCAACTGATTGAAATAATATTCTACTGCATCTCCAAAGAAATAAAGTGTCAGCATATTAAAAATCAAATGCACATAATCAGCATGCAAAAAGCCAGAGGTAATCATTCGGTAATATTGCTTCCTATACACCACTTGATAAGGATTAAACATCCAAGCATACATTCTGGAATGATTACTGAAAGCTGGAATACTGACAATACAGGTAACGATGATTATAATTAAAGTAGTACTCATTATTGCTCTCTATTGATTAGGTAATTGAAGAAATCTTTAATGATAATTTTTCTTTCAGAAGGTGCGTCTAAATCTTCCAAGTTTTGAAATGCTTTTTCAAAATATTGATTCATTTTAGATTCGGTTAGCTCTTTAATCTTTAGCTCATCGTAAATAGATTTTACTGCCTTTACTTTTTCTTCATTATCGAAATCCTGAGCTCTTAACCAATCATGAAGCTTAACAGAATTTTCTCCCGAAGCTAATTCCTTTGCTTTAATAAGTAAATAAGTCTTTTTGTTGGCTATAATATCCCCTCCAACTTGTTTACCAAATTTTTCCTGATCCGCATAAACATCCAATAGATCATCCATTAACTGAAACCCAATTCCAGCATTTACACCCATTTGATAAAGTAAGGCTTGATCGGCTTCGTTGTCCATAGCTAAAATACCTCCAAACTCAAGACTAAATCCTAAAAGAACTGCAGTTTTTAAGCGGATCATTTCAATATAATCCGCTTCATGAACTTCCTCTTGTTCCTCAAAATTCATGTCGATCTGCTGACCTTCGCAAACTTCAATTGCACACTGATTAAACTTCTCTAATATTTCGGTCAATTTTTCCTTAGGGCAATTAGCAATTAGCTGCTGATAGGCCTTCACCAGCATTACATCTCCAGAAAGAATTGCTACAGGCGAATTCCATTTTTCATGCACAGTTTGCTGACCTCTTCTCAATGGTGCATTGTCCATTATGTCATCATGCATTAAAGTGAAATTATGAAAGATTTCCACGGCAATTGAGGCAGGTAAAATACTTTTTGTATCCTCCTTATATAATTGATAAGAGAGCAAACTTAAAAGTGGTCGCATTCTTTTTCCACCTAATCCTAAAATATAGTGAATGGGTTGAGGAGAAGAACTTGTTGAAAACAGTACCTATAGAGAGAGTTGAGATTGGAATGTCTATGTTGATTGAGAAAGGGATTATTAATAAGAAAGATGT
>QNXU01000031.1 GCA_003973485.1 Bacteroidota bacterium
ATGGATAAATAATTCATGACACCATATTTGGCTTTAGCCTCAATTCCAGGATGGATCAAAGTAGCAGTTCCACTTGATTGCTGTGGCATTGCCAAAGTATCGAAATACATGTGATTACTAATTACTTTTAAGTCAAGTTTTGGCTGTATTTTAAAGTAATCTTTCCAGTAAATATTTAATTTCCCTGTTAGCTGCTGCACTTGCTCACTACCAAAATCATTACGCCAATAATCATGATTACCTAAATGTTGTTCGTAAAAGAACGGAGAAGCAAATTGCATACTTTTAGCACTTACCGTTAGGAATGGTACCTTTAAGGTAGCATCTAGTTTATAATTCCCATTTAATTCATATTCTGCATTGGCTTGTAATTGCAAGTTCTCCTTTGGGGCAAAGCGAATATAGCCACCAGCATAATTTTCTGTGAAGGGGTTCACTGAATTAAGATATTTCCCAGTATATCTAATGTCCTTTCTTTTCAAATAAAACCTATAGAAGGCGTCTCCTATGCCTCCTTTAAAACCAATTTCATTTTGAAAATAAACATAACGACTCAAATCTACTGTTGAATCGGTTCTTAGCAAAAATTGATCAAAATAATCTACATCTGTTGTGGCAGAAGGATTTGTATTTAAAAACAAATTCATTCTGTTAGTTCTATCAAACACGTGGTAAAATTGCAATAGTTTATTCAGTTTATATTGCTGATAAAGATGATATTGCTGTCTAAGTTCTCCACTTTGAGCATTTCTTAGATTGATATCTTCATTATCATAATCAAATAGCTCTTCGTATACGATTACCTCAGTTGTGTCTTTGATGCCTCCTGTTTCATTTACTTTATGAAAGGTTCTAGCAAAATTAAACATCACGTGATATTTCCTATCCGGTGAACGATAGTCGGTTTGAAAATCATAAGAATGACTCAAAACATTCAAATCTCCTCTGCTTTGAAGTGGCCCAATTTGTTTATCTACGGTCCACCGTCTAAAGCTAAAGCCAACATTCCAATTTTCATTAACGTTTCGAGAAAAATCTATTCCAATAAAAGCTCTAAAATTACCTCCAAAAACTGAACGCATTTGCGTATAAGGAGATTTAGTGTCAAAATACTTAAACTTAGCTGGAGTTTTGACATAATAATCATAAACGCCAAACCCACTTCTTTTCCCAATTATATCAGGAGCTTCATAAAAGACTGGACGCATTGCAGTTCCCACTGTGCCCAAGTTTTGATAATAATAATCTGTAATATTTACTGGATCCCAATTATGAGTATTATTCAAACTTGTATCTATAACTTGGTAGGCTTCAACATTATTTTTAATGTTTTCTTCCGTTGTAAAGAAGGTTGTTTTGGCACCGTACACATTTTTGGTAGAATCATCAGTTACTTGAGCAAGTACTGAGCTTATTCCACAACAAAAAATCGATATAATTAGGCAAATTTTCTTCAAAACAGTCGCAAAATTAACTAAAGTCATGGATTTATTAAGTAGTAAGTATAGAATCTTCTAAGATTTGATGAAAAGTTTTTTCTTCATCCAAAAACTGTACCATGATAGGAATATAAAATAGCTTAGCTTGAAAAGCTTTGGATAATTCAGGCATGGATGTTATACGCACCCAATCTTTTTCAGTAGTCATAATATCCGAATCTAAAGCATTCGCCATTTTTTCTATTTCTTCAATCTCTTTCAAAGTGAAATTATGATGGTCAGAAAAATCAAAATGCTTTACAATTTTAAATCCTTCTTTAGTTAAATGTTCTTTAAATCTTTGAGATTGAGCAATTCCTGTTACTAAAATAATGTCTCTTCCTGCCGCTTTGGCTACAGTCATTTTATATTTAACACTAGTAAAGAAGATAGGCTTATCTGTATATTTTTTGATGTGCAGCTTAATTTTATTCTGTTCAGCTTTCGCTAAATTAATTGGACATTTAGTGACTATTATAACATCTGCTCTCTTGGCTCCGATTCTACTTTCTCTCAAGGTGCCAGATGGCAATACATAATCTTCATAAAAAAGAGCATTGTAATCAGTAAGTAGCACCGAGAAATTCGGTTTTACGCTCCTGTGTTGAAAGGCATCATCCAATAGGATTACCTTATTTTCAGGATATTCATTAATAATGCTAGGGATAGCCAACACCCTATCTTCTCCTACTGAAACGACTGCCTCATTCTTAAATTTTTGATAAATCTGAAAAGGTTCATCGCCAATTGTTTTAGGTGAATCCTTCTCATTGGCAATTCTAAAGCCTTTTGATTTTCTTCCGTATCCTCTGGATAATGTAGCTACACAATTCGAATATCCCTTTTGAATCAAAAATCTTAATATATATTCTACAAAAGGTGTTTTCCCTGTTCCGCCCATTGACAGGTTTCCAACAGAAATAACTTTGGTATCAAATCGAAAAACAGCTTTATGTTCTATATCGTATAAATGATTCCTTAATTGCATCACCCATTTGTATAAAATACTAAATGGAGACATTAATAATTGCCAATACTTATTTTTAAATAATTGCAAGAGCTGTAAAACTTTTTAACTTTGACCGAACTGAAATAAAAACAAATATGAGCAAAATAAAGGATATCGTCCAACATTTGGAAAGCATTGCACCTCTAGTTTATCAAGAATCTTATGATAATGCAGGTTTAATAGTAGGTGATGCCAATAAAAATGTAAGCAATGTCTTAATCACTTTGGATGTGACCGAAGAGGTAATTGAGGAAGCCATATCCAAAAAATGTGAGCTAATTGTGGCTCATCATCCGATCATCTTTAAAGGACTGAAAAAATTAACAGGAAGCAATTATGTGGAAAGAACCGTTATTAAGGCTATAAAAAATGATGTAGCAATATATGCATCCCATACCAATTTGGATAATATTAAAAATGGAGTGAATGCTAAGATTGCTGAAAAGCTAGGTTTGATAAATACAGAAATATTAAGCCCTAAAAATGGATTCTTAGGAAAATTAAGTGTTTTTGTCCCTAAGGATAATGCAAAAGAATTAAAATCTGCTTTGCATGAAGCTGGAGCAGGTCAGATTGGTGAATATAAAGATTGTGCATTTGAAACGGCTGGCAAAGGAAGTTTCCTGCCTTCGGAAAACGCTAATCCAAGCATAGGAAGTAAAGGGGAATTAGAAAGTGTAGATGAGCATAAAATAGAAGTTATTTTTCCGCTTTATTTAAAAAATAAAATATTGAATGCCATGAAAAGGGCTCATCCTTATGAGGAAGTAGCCTATTATCTACATCAATTGGAAAATACTTATGATGATTTAGGCTCAGGAATGATAGGAGAAATAGCTAAACCCATGGAAGCAACAGAATTTTTCGACTATCTGAAAGATAAAATGGACTTATCCGTCATAAAACATACTAAAGAAATAAACCGTAAAATTAAAAGAGTTGCAATTTGTGGAGGAGCAGGTTCATTCTTGATTTCGCAAGCAAAAAATAAGCAAGCAGACATATATATCTCATCTGACATAAAATATCACGAATTTTTTGATGCTGATGAAATGCTGATTATAGCCGACATAGGGCATTATGAGAGCGAACGTTTTACAAATGAGATATTTTATGCAATATTGAAAGAAAATTTTGCTAATATTGCACTCCATTTAGGACAGACTGTCACGAATCCGATAAAATATTATTAACTGCATGGAAAGTACTGTAGCACAAAAGCTTGATGCCTTGAAAAAATTACAAGGTATCGATTCAAAACTAGACGATATTAAAAAAGTGAGGGGAGCCCTACCTGACGAGGTAGCTGATTTAGAAGATGAAATTGCAGGCTATGAAACCCGAATTCAAAAATTCGATGATAGCGTTCAAGCTATCAAAGATGATATTGAAGCCGCTAAGCAAGGAATCAAAGAATCAGAAAAGCTAATTGCCAAATATGGCGAACAGCAAATGAGCGTTAGAAATAATCGCGAATATGATGCCATCACTAAAGAAGTAGAACTACAGCAATTGGATATTCAAATCCATGAGAAAAAAATCAAGGAAGCTGAAGCTAAGATTGAAGATAAAGTAAAAGGCATTGAAGAAACTAAAGCTTTACATGAAGACCGTGTAAAAGATTTAGAAAGTAAGCGTGCTGAATTAGAGAATATCGAGGCTGAAACTGAAGAAGAAGTTGCTAAGCTCGAAAAAGACAGAGAAAAAGCGCTAAAGAAAATTGAAGATAGATTGGCTGCTTCTTATGAAAGATTAAGAGGAAATGTTAGAAATGGCTTAGCTGTTGTTCCTGTTAAAAGAGGAGCTTGTGGTGGCTGTTTCAACACTGTACCTCCTCAAAGACAAGCTGATATCAGAGATAGAAAGAAATTAATCGTTTGTGAGCATTGCGGTAGAATCTTAACAGATGTTGAGGATGAAATCGTAGAAGAGAAGCCAAAAAAGAAACGTACTACAAGAAAAACTACTACTGCAAAGAAGAAAGCAGAAAAGTAAATTGTAGAAACAATTGCAAAATTAGAAAGCCTGTCAGATTTGAACCTGACAGGCTTTTTTTGTATCATACCATTTCACCCAGCCTGATGTTCTTCTCTCAATAAATCATTTACCGTTTTCACTGGATTGAAAGTCGATAATGGAACTTCAACAAAAAGCGTAATCCAATCTGACATGGCGCCATTCCAAAGCCCTGGAAGTTCCAATGCTTTTAATTCTCTTCCATCTTTTGATTTGCTTGTAATAAAGCCCGTTTCAGGGTTTCTATATTTTAAGAGATCAAATTTTCTACCATGTAAGTCCTTAATTCCACAAACCAAATCAACCGGATTGAAATGGGTGGCATTCTGCAGTGCTTCTTTCGCTTTTTTATCATTAGGATCGATCTGCGAGGTTTCAGCAATCTGAAGACTCAAAGATCCATCTTCTTCCTTTACCCAAAAAGGACCACCACCAGGTTCTCCGGTATTTTTAACCATTCCGCAAACCCGAATCGGGCGGTGCAATAAATACTGCAAGTAACCTACTTTTTCAGAAAAATCTAAGTCGGCATAGTCATCCTTAAAAACCAAGAATAAATCTTTTCTTGCAAAATTCTCAATCTCCAACAACTCTAATTCACTAATATTTCTCTCCAACTGGTTCTGATATCCAAACAATTTACTTTGAACACTCATTAATAAACCAGCTAAAGCTTTTTTATAATGAATAGTGTTCAACTTTAAGTGATCGGGAACTACATTATCTATATTTTTTATAAATACAATATCATGGTCTAAATCATTTAAGTTTTCAATTAAAGCTCCGTGTCCGGCTGGGCGAAACAAGAGACTTCCATCATTATTATAGAATGGAGTATTATCAGGATTTACCGCAATAGTATCAGTTTCGGGTTTCTGTTGTGAAAAGGAAATTTCAAAATCATTAAAACCCTTTCGCACATGTTCAGCATGCTCTTCAAATAATTTTTGATGCTCTGGAGAAACAGTAAAATGCAGTCGTACCTTACCTTCCGCACCTCTGGTATAATTTTCACCCTCAGTAAAGTGCTCTCCAACAGGAGTCTTAACACCAGACCTATAATCATGAAAATCTAACAGCCCCTTTGGTAAGTTGCCATAATTTAGACCTTCTTCCAACAACAAGGCTTTCACTATAGCATGATATTTTTTGGATTTTAAAGCTTCCTCCAATCCATTTCCATTTTTCTGCATAATTTTATCCAATGCCTGAGAAAATGCAAAGTCATGAATATACTGAAAAAAAGTTTTCAAAAATTCATCCTTTTCTGCTTGTGATTCATCCTCTTCTAAAAATGCATACAACTTTTTAAACATACGGCTTGCAGCACCGCTTGCGGGCACAAACTTAATCATATTGTAGTCTAATGATTGTTTTTCATAAAAGGCAATAAAATTATCGATGCTATCTTCCGATAATTGTATTAAGCCATCCCCTACTGTGGCAGGTCGGTCAATCGCTAAATATGGGAATCCTTTTTTAAATCTATCTAATTGCTCCTCTACCAACTCCACGGATTTCCCTGCTTTTTTTATATCATCTATTAATTTATTGTCCATAATTTTGGGTTGTTAGGTTTAAAAATAAGTTTCTAAAGCTATTTTGTAACTGCTTTCATAAGCTTTATATAAATTCTTCCAATCAAAAACTTCAGACAAATCCTCTGATTTATTTCGCATATCTATCCTTTCTCTACTTGTGATTTGTGTGAATTCCCACATCACATTGGTCAATTCTTCTGCTGCTTCGTCAAAGCTTTTATTGGCCCTTTTCACTATAAACATTCCATGTTTTTTATCACCTATGCTTACATTTTTCATGTAATCACCAAATCCTGATAAATCTGAAGTCACCGAAGCCACTCCTCTAGCCAAGGACTCCAAAGGAGTGTAGCCCCAAGGCTCATAATAGCTTGGAAAAACCCCCAAATGGCAGGCTCTTACAAAATCATCAT
>QNXU01000191.1 GCA_003973485.1 Bacteroidota bacterium
AAAGGAAGAACCTAAGAAGGAAGAGCCTAAAAAAGAAGAGAAGAAGGAAGAGTCTTTACCTAAGGCAGAAAAGCCTAAAGAGGAAGTTAAGGAAGAGAAAAAAGACGAGCCTAAAGAAGAAAAACCTACAACTTCTAAAGAAGAAACTCCAAAAGCTGAAAATAAAGCGGAGGAAAAGCCAACGGAAAAACTTCCTTTAACAGAAGAAAAGCCAACGGAATCTACAATTGCTGCTAAAGCAGACTCATTAAAGGGACTTACAGTATTAGGTAAAATTGATTTACCTAAAGAGAAAGAAAGAAAAGGCAAAAAAGGTGTGAAACCAGTTGCTTCATCTGATGATAAGAAAGAAGCAAGAAGAGGCAAGCGCCCAAGAAAAAGAATTGCTGGTAATAAGCCACAAGATGCAAAAGCAGGCGGAGGCCCTAATCAAGGTAGAGGGCCAGGCTCTGGTCAGCAAGGACAAAACCGAGGCGGAGGAAATGATAGAAATAGAGGTAGAAAAGGAAGAGTAGAAAAAGCTGAGCCTACTGAAAAGGAAATTCAAGAACAAATTAAACAAACCATGGCTCGCCTGAGTGGTAAATCACCAGGAGCAAGTGGTAATCGTTCAAAATATAGAAAAGAAAAACGTCAAACTCAGGCTGACAAAAGAGAAGGAGATCTTCAGCAGCAAGAGCAAGAATCAAAAGTTCTTAAAACAACAGAGTTTATTTCTGCTAATGACTTAGCATCTTTAATGGATGTAAGCGTAAATGATGTCATTGCGAAATGTATGAACTTAGGAATCTTTGCATCCATTAATCAAAGATTAGATGCAGAAACCATTACCATCATCGCTGATGAGTTTGGGTATGATGTGAAATTCACTGAGGCAGATGATGAAACGGAGGTAGTTGAAGAGGAGGATAATCCAGAAGATTTGAAGGAAAGAGCTCCGATCGTTACCATTATGGGTCATGTTGACCATGGTAAAACTTCATTGCTAGATTTTATACGTGAATCAAAAGTGACGGCTGGTGAAGCTGGTGGAATTACACAGCATATTGGGGCTTATGATGTAATGACCGATTCAGGGAAAAAAGTTGCATTTTTGGATACACCAGGTCATGAAGCCTTTACGGCCATGCGTGCCAGAGGTGCTAAAATCACTGATGTTGCTATTATTGTGGTGGCAGCGGATGATGCCGTGATGCCGCAAACGAAAGAAGCAATTAATCATGCTCAAGTTGCAGGAGTACCAATGGTGATTGCCATTAACAAAGTGGATAAGCCAAATGCAAATCCAGATAAGATTAAAGAACAATTATCCGCAATCAATGTATTAGTTGAGGATTGGGGAGGTAAATATCAGTGTCAGGAAGTATCGGCAAAAACAGGTGCAGGTATTGAAGACTTATTAGAAAAAGTATTATTAGAAGCTGAAGTTCTTGAACTTAAAGCGAACGCTAACAAATCTGCTGTTGGAACAGTAGTAGAGGCCGAATTGGATAAGGGTAGAGGCTATGTGACCACTATCATGGTTCAGGCAGGTACTTTGAAAGTTGGAGATGTAGTTTTAGCTGGAGCTCATTATGGTAAGGTGAAAGCCATGTTTGATCATAAGGGACAGAAAGTAAGTGAGGCAGGACCTTCCACTCCTGTATTAATGTTAGGTTTGGATGGCGCACCACAAGCAGGTGATCGTTTCAACGTAATGGAAACGGATCGTGAAGCAAGAGATATTGCGAATAAGCGTGAGCAAATTCAGCGTGAGCAAAGTATGCGAACTAAGAAGCATATTACCCTTGATGAAATTGGACGTAGATTGGCAATTGGTTCGTTTAAAGAGCTTAATGTAATTGTTAAAGGTGATGTGGATGGATCTATTGAAGCATTGTCAGATTCATTATTGAAATTATCAACTGAAGAGATTCAAGTAAATATAATCCATAAAGCGGTAGGTCAGATTTCAGAATCGGATGTATTGTTAGCCTCGGCTTCGGATGCCATTATATTAGGTTTCCAAGTTAGGCCTTCACAAAATGCCAGAAAAATAGCAGAGAATGAAGAAATAGAAATAAGATTATATTCTATTATTTACGATGCTATCAACGAGTTGAAAGATGCGATGGAAGGCATGTTGGCTCCTACTACTGAAGAGGTGATTACAGGTAATATTGAAGTAAGAGAAATATTCAAGATTTCTAAGATTGGTACTGTTGCGGGTTGTATGGTGACTGATGGATACGTGAAACGAAACAACAAAATCAGGTTGATTAGAGAAGGTATTGTGAAGTATGAAGGAGAGATTGATCAATTGAAACGTTTCAAAGACGATGTGCAGGAAGTGAAGAAAGGATATGAATGTGGTATTAGCATCAAAGGCTATAATGACATTAAAGAAGGGGATGTGATTGAAGGATTTGAGGAAAGAGAAGTTAAAAGAACTTTGAAGTAAAATCAAAGTTTAGACATAAATCTAAAGCCGATTAAACGAAAGTTTAATCGGCTTTTTTGTTGATGATTATATTTTAGAGATAGTTAACTTTTATGTTTTTGGGAAAAAATTAATTATTTATTTTTTTCCCAATTATATTTTACTAGTTTTACAATATGTTTAACCAAAATTTAAAACCTTATGAAGTTCACTTACAAAAGTTTATTATTTGTTTTTATTCTAGCCTTTACATTTGCATCCTGCGAAATAGGTGATAGTTTTGACAAAACTATTAAGTCTGATTTTGATTTTTCCCCAATTTGTAAAAGTAGGCCAACAATTAGTGTGTTAAGTCCAAATTGGGATTCTAATAATAGAACTTGTCCTAGTACAAATCTTGAACTGCAAGTTAGTGGAGGAAATGCACCTTATGTATGGCAAATAAATGGTGCTTCAGTAATTAATCAATATGGAGAATATATTTATATAAAGACAAGTTCTTTTTCAGGATTAACTTATTTATCATTTACTGTAACTGATAATTGTGATAATACCTTTACATTAAACGGGACTGCTAGTGGTAGCTATGGTGGATGTAATAATTTCTGTGATCAATATCCAAACTCACCTTTTTGCGAGGATAATGGTGGGCCCGTATAAAAACACTATCTTTTCTATGACTATTAGTAAATAATTATTAAAACATCTTAAATCTTAAAAATAGCCACTAATTTAGTGGCTATTTTTGTTTTATATGCGTTGATTTTGACAAATAATATTCAAGTATTATGATTGATTTCAATGATTTAGAACTTAAAGAACCTCAGGACATTCCAAACACCTTCATAAAAGCCTGGAATCTCAAAGACGCCAAAATGCTAGCTTCTATTTTTGATGAAGATGCAGAGTTTATTAACGTAACGGGTTTGTGGTGGCACAATAGAAAATCAATATTTGAAGCACACGATTATGGTTTAAAAGTAATCTTTAAAAATTCAGAATTGTCATTAAGGAAAACAAAAGTCAAATACTTATCAGATACTATTGCCGTTGTAAATGCCAGAGTTCATTTAGAAGGGCAAACTTCCATCAAAGGCAAAAAAGCTCAAGCAAGAAATACCATTTTCACATTTGTAGTGCATCAAAAAGAAGACGGAAACTGGAGCTGTGCTTCAGCACAGAATACCGATATAGTTCCCGGAAAAGAATCCCATATAATTGATGAGGAAGGAAACATGGAGGCGGTGGATTATCGGGATAATACTATAGATTGAGCACAAGCGGACGCTTGCACTAATGCAAGCTATTTCATCTTGGAACTGGTTCAACTTGGCACTGGTTCAAGCGTCCGCTTGGATCTAAAACGACAAATCTAATAAATTCTAAAACAGTAGATTGGCTCTTAATTATTTTAGCTTAGGGTGTAATAATTAAAGTCTAGAATTCATAAAACCAAATAGCAATTCGACCCTTAGAATAAAATTCATTTGCATCTAAAACTTCCTATTGCGAGATTGATGAAAACTTAACATTCATAATATGAGAAAATCATTTATACAACAATTGATTTTTACTTTGCTCATAGCGACCTGCTATTTTACAGCATCCGCTCAGCAAGTAGATTTAGAAAAGTTAAAAGGTATTGATGTCCGCAGTATCGGCCCTGCTGGCATGAGTGGTAGAATTACCGCTATTGATGTGGTGCACGACAATCCACAAGTGATGTATGTAGGCTCGGCTTCTGGTGGACTTTGGAAATCTGAAAGTGGAGGCGTGGATTGGAAGCCTGTTTTCGATGAGGAGCAAATCCTGTCAATAGGAGCAGTAGCCATTCAGCAAGATAATCCTGATGTGATATGGGTAGGAACTGGAGAAGGAAATCCTCGAAATAGCTCAAATGGAGGTTATGGATTGTATAAGTCATTGGATGGCGGAAAAAGCTGGAAACTGATGGGTCTAGAGAATACCCGTAACATCCATCGTGTTAGAATTGATCCCAAAAACCCGAATACAGTTTATGTAGGGGCAATTGGCTCTCCTTGGGGAGAGCATCCTGAAAGAGGCGTTTACAAAACCACTGATAGAGGAAAAACCTGGACCAAGAGCTTATTTGTAGATAATAAAACAGGGGTTGCCGAATTGATCATGGACCCTAATAATCCGAATAAATTATTTGCCGCCATGTGGGAGCACAGAAGAAAACCATGGACTTTCACATCGGGTGGACCGGGATCTGGTTTATACATGACTGTGGATGGTGGTGAAAACTGGAAAAAGTTAAGCGATAAAGACGGTTTGCCTAAAGGTGATTTAGGAAGAATAGGTTTAGCGATATCAGCAGCTGATTCTAAAACTGTTTATGCTTTAATAGAATCTAAAAAGAATGCTTTATATAAATCAGAAGATGGTGGTTATAAATGGGAAATGATTAATGCCGACATGGGAGAAATCGGTAATCGTCCTTTTTACTATGCGGAATTGTATGCTGATCCGTCTAATGAAAATAGAGTTTATACCATTTTCACATACGTAAATGTGAGTGAGGACGGGGGAAAATCATTTAAAGAATTAATGCCGGCTTATGGTACTGAAGTTGGGGTTCACCCAGACCATCACGCTTGGTATATCAATCCGAAAAATCCAAATATGATGTTAGATGGGAATGACGGTGGACTGAACATTACCTATGATGGAGGCGAGACTTGGAGATTTGTACAGAATCTACCAGTTGGGCAGTTTTACCATATCAATGTAGATAATGATTATCCTTACAATGTTTATGGCGGAATGCAGGATAACGGAAGTTGGATAGGCCCAGCTTATGCTTGGAAGTCACAAGGAATCAGAAATTCTTATTTCCAGGAATTAGCTTTTGGGGATGGTTTTGATGTAGTACCAGATCCGGATAATTCAAGATATGGATTTGCGCAATCGCAACAAGGTTTTGTGGTTCGCTATGATAGAGAAACGGGTAACAATCAAATTGTAAGGCCAACACATCCTGATAAAGATGTATTGCTAAGATTTAACTGGAATGCGGCCATAGCCCAAAATCCGTTTGATAATAGCTCTGTTTATTTTGGTAGTCAGTTTTTACATAAAACCACTGACAAAGGACAAACATGGAAAATCATTTCTCCCGATTTGACCACCAATGATCCCGAAAAACAAAAACAATTTGAAAGTGGTGGTTTAACTTATGATGCCACCGGAGCAGAAAATAACACGACAATTACGGCTATTGCTCCATCTTCCTTAAAAGAAGAAGTAATTTGGGTAGGCACGGATGATGGAAATATTCAATTGACGCAAGATGGTGGTCAATCATGGAATAAGGTAAGTACCAACATTAAAGGCTTCCCGGCTGAATCATGGGTTGCTCAAATTCAAGCTTCTACTTACAATGAAGGCGAAGCATTTGTGGTAGTGAATAATTATAGAAACTTTGATTTCAAACCCTATTTATTTCATACCACCAATTATGGTAAAAGCTGGACAAATTTAACTTCCGGTGATGAAGTTTGGACTTATACCTTAAGTGTAGTGCAAGATCCTGAAGAGCCGAACCTAATGTTTCTAGGAACAGATGGCGGTTTATATTTCAGTATCAACAAAGGCCAGAACTGGCAAAAATGGACGAACGATTATCCAAATGTGCCGACTCGTGATATGGTGATTCATCCACGTGAGCATGATTTAGTAATTGGTACTTTCGGCCGAGCCATTTATGTAATGGATGATATTCGTCCTTTAAGAGCATTAGCGACAGAAGGTAAGCCTGTATTAGATAAACCCTTAAAATTATTTACCCCTCCAACGGCTTATCAGGCGGTAAATCAGCAGCCAAGTGGCTCACGTTTTGGAGCCAATGCCCTTTTCAATGGGGAAAATAGAAATTCTAATGCGATGATTTCTTATTTGATTAATAAGCCAGAGCAAAAGGAAGAAGATAAAGAGGAGAAAAAAGAGGAGGAAGAGGAAAGCGATGAGGAAGAAATCACTTATGATTCCCTCAAGCTTAAAGTTTACACGATGGAT
>QNXU01000034.1 GCA_003973485.1 Bacteroidota bacterium
AAATCAATATTTTGATTTTCAAGTGCAAACAATACGGACTTTTCCTTCAAAAAGGCTTGCACTTGCTGAAAAACTATTATACTATAATCACTGCCAATATAGATAGGAAATTCTTTTTTGTTATTTAATCTGTTTTTAAGCAAGCCCTAATTACGTATTTCATTCCACCACTCTTGTCGTTTTTCCCTACGTTCCTCTCTCCTTTCCCTTCTTTCCTTCCGTTTTTTTCGCTTAATTCTATCCTTCTTTCTTTTAGCTTTAGATTCCCTGGTAATAGCATAATGAACTGAAACTGATGCAGGAAATTCAAACCAGTGTTCATGATTTACGTGATAGGCAGGTTTTATATCTGCAGCTATTACCAAAGGTACAGCTGGGATTTTCCATTCTATCCCTCCAACCAAATCATAACCGTATGTTGATCCATATTCTTTTAAGCCTCCTATATGAACACCTGCTCCAAAAAACAAATTAAAGCCTTGTCCTGTAATGGGTAAATGATATTTCGGCAACAATGCAAAATGGAATGCATCAGATTCTAAATCAGAAATAGCTTCTACACTAAAGCGTTGAATGACTCTTTGTTTCACACTTACTCCGTATCTATCTTCACCTATACGCAATCCAACGGCTGTACCGTATTTTTGAGCTGAAAGCTGAAAGCATATCACCATCAAAACAAATGAGAGTTTCATTTTCATGAAATGGGAACGTAAACTATCATTCATTATTACTTGATATTCAACAGTCCACTACATTTTAATTCAAAAAAAATACCAACCCTAAAAGAGCTGGTATTTAAAATTATTGATTTAATAATCTTACCTTCTTCCTCTCAAAATTTCTACCCAACCAGTTTGAATTGAACCATTTACATCTAATTTATAGAAATATATTCCATCTGGGTTATCTCCACCATCCCAAAGGTTATTTTCACGATCTTCTGGTCCATAACTACTATTCTGGTAAACAATAGTTCCGTTTCTATTGGTCACAATCAATTCGGCACCATTATCAGGCAAATTTAAAATTTTAAAATAATCATTTATCCTATCATTATTTGGAGTAAAAATATTTGGAATAAATGGTCTTTCATCAAACCCTACATATATTCCATCGGTAGCGCCATCAACATCTTGAACAATCCTAACTTGGTCAACACATCTACCAAAGCTATCGAAATATTCAATTATGTATGTTCCAGCTGATAAGTTCTCAAATGTATAACTTTCATTAGGGATTAATTCCACGGTATCTTGATTGAATATGTAAGGGGCTGCTCCACTTACTCTTCCTTCAGGAGCAAGTGACAATAAGGCATAATATGCTTCAGCTCCAGATTCACTTGAAATCCTTACAGATATTGAACCATCAGCTCGATCTTTTCTAGAAGTAGGTCTAGGATTCATATCATCTAACGTTCGTTCTATTCCAGGAGGTAAATTTGGCTCTGGTACTAATTCTACTACAAGATTACCGCTTGGCTGTTGAATTTGTACATTCTTAGTTTCAGAGATTATATCATTTGCACATTGATCTGGTCTTTGAACTATTCTAACATTATACCCCCCGCTAACGAAGCCCATTGCTGAGCCGTAATTATTCGGATTAATTTCAAATTCACCTGTTACAGGAATATTTGGCTCGTTAATTCTAACCGTTGGAGTAGAAGCATTCCCTTCAAATATTTGATATTCAACAGGGAGGTTCATGTCTCCTTCAATATTATACAATTTCAAAGCACCAGAACCATCATTACAAGCTGCATCAATACCTTCCAATTCAAAAGTAGGAATAATCGCACCATCATCAATCCTAATAGTTCCGTCCGTAGAACAAGATTGTTCACTATTGTTTGATCTTATTGTCCAGTTATATTGTTGTCCTTTTTCAAATGTAAAATTTAAATCATAGTCAGGACCAACAAAGAATACTGGATCACCATTATTGGAATCCAAATTCAATGGTAATTCTACTACCTCTTCTTCATCTGCTTTATTAAGTATAAGCGTAAATGGACCAGGAATATTATTTACAGTAAATGTGCTTAATGAAATTCTGATTCCTTCTGGTTGTTCAATACATCTATTTTCCTCTTCATTTATTTCTGTAACACTAGCACTTATTTGATTTGGTGCCAACATATTATTGATTTCAAAATCAACACTACAGCCTGAATCATCAATGATAGTAAAAGTTTGTGTCAACTTATTCAAACCTGATATTTGTCTATTACCATCAAGTTCCACTGTACTACCATCAATCTCAAAAGTATAAGGCTCAACACCTCCAGATATTGCCGGTATCTCTATAACACCATTAGTTTCAGATTCATCACAACTAGCTTCAGAAATGATTATTGGTTCTCCTCCTGTCAACTCAATAGGATCACTTAAATATTCAATTCCTACTGGAACTGATAACTCACAATCGGAAGTACCAGCTTCATCACTTACCAAAATATTATTCACTTCAGGCAATCCTGTTATTCTATTTCCAGAAGTAAACTCATTCCAAATTACACCATTATCAACAGAGTAGAATCCAGTTGAAATTCCTTGCAATGTAATGACAGCAGAACCCGTTTGATCTCCATGACAAACTATGTCTTGAACATCACTAGCAGTAGCTGTAAATCCTCCAGATCTCTCAATATTAAAGTTTCTGCTATTAGGTTCACATAGACCTGGGTTACTTGAGTTAGTCACTACTAATTCAAATACACCTAAAGTATCTAGTTCTGTTGTCCATTGACCTGCATCAGTTGTAATTGAATCAACTAATACACCGGCAGTATCTAAAATTTGATACAAATACACACCATCCAATTCAAAATTAACTAAAATCTGTGCAATAGTAGTATTACAGCTAGGCTCTACTACTGTTAAATCCAAGGCACTATTGGAAACTTCCGTAGGTTCATTTATAATAATGTTCTTAACAGTGTCTACCTGACATCCACCAGAATTATTAAAAGCAATTCCATAAGTAGCGGGTTTTAAATCTGTAAATAATCCTGTAGTTGTTGTATCTAGTGGTGAGTTTGTAGAATCCAACAAGACAAATTCAAAAGTGCCATCTATTGCTACCTGAATCTGTCCTACAGGATTATCACATGTAGCATCGGAAGTATTAATTAGTGGGATAATTGACTGCTTCTGCCCTATCAATACATTAATAGTATCTGTACAATTATTAGCAGAATCAGTTAACACTAACTCATAATTACCAGAGAAAAATGTAGTATCAATCTCCAACAAGCTTCCACTGCCCGGATTCGGTATCTCAATTGAGAATGTATCCATTACTACAGAATTAATAGTAAGATTTAAGGTATCTGTATTACTTACATTCTGAAGGAATAAGAAAATGGTTCCATCTTGAACACCCTGACATGTAGCTTCTTCTGAAAGTACTGATAATTTTGTTTCGGCACAGGTGAAATCAGATGCATCGTAATTAATAAATACATCTTCAGCATCCGAACATGTTGCGTTTTGATTAGTTACTGTGTACGTAAATGTATAAGTACCTGATGAAAGCCCTGCTAAATCTACAGTATTACCACTAATAGTAACACCAACATTATTAGTATCAGTCCATACCCCAGTTGAATCTTGAGAATCATCAAGTAAACTATCTAATACAAACGTGCTATTAGTAATACTAGCTTCACCAGGTGTACCTATATAGTTTCCAGCATTAACAGAGTCTGCTGGTGCGATTATTAAGTTTCTAATTGTATCTACCTGACAAACACCAGAATTATTTACTGCCACTGCATATTCTGCAGGAGTTAAATTTGTAAATAATCCTGTAGTTGTTGTATCTAGTGGTGCGTTTGTAGAATCCAACAAGACAAATTCAAAAGTATTACCATCTAAGTTCACTTGAATTTCACCTAAAGACGTCTCACAATCAGCATCCGTTACCTCAACAGTTGGAGTGATGGATTGCTTTTGTCCAATGATTATAGATTTAGTACTATCGCAACCTGTTAGTTGATCATATAAAGTGATATTATAATTTCCAGCAAGGAATGTAGTATCTAATTCTACAATATTTCCATTTCCAGGATTACTAAATGTCAAAGTATCAGTGGTATTAATTACCGCCTGAAGATTTGCAGCATTACTTACATTTTGCAAGAAAAAGAAAACTAAACCATCCTGAACACCTGCACAAGATGCGTCCTCAGTTATAATGGAAAATTTAGTGTCATCACATTGGAAATCTAAATAATCTATTATAACATTTACTGAGTCTGCTGAACAAGCTAAGCTATCTTGAACTTTATATTTAAATTCGTATTGACCAGATACTTGCCCAGTAAAATCAATGCTATCGCCAGTTGAGCCATAAGGCGATACTGTAGCTGGACCTGATACAAAACTCCAAATCCCGTCTGGATCTTGTGTCCCATTAAGGAAATCTACCAACACAGTATCAGGATTAACTGCCGTCATTGAAATTGGCCCTAATGAACCACCGGCTTCCATAGGCATATCATAATAAACCGTAACTGTATCTGTGGTCTCTGAGCAGATTAAATTATCATCTGATATTGTCCAAATAAATTCATTAATACCTTCTGACAATCCAGTAACTGTAGAACTTGGATCATTAGGATTAGTAATAGTTGCAGTTGTTCCTGCAGCCAAACTCCAAATACCTGTCTCATTAACATCCACTGAATTTGCAGCTAAAGTTGTATTATCGATACAAACACCTTGATCTGATCCAGCATCTGCTAATGTGATATCTTTTCTGGTGATTACAATCGTGTCACTATCAGAACAGTTTGTAATAGTATTTTCTAAAATCCAAGCTAAAGTGTAATCCCCTAACTCAAATAAATCTTCAATATTTGTTATAGGGCTAGTTGGATCAATAATATTAGCTGCTGCGCCAGCAGGTTGACTTACAATTTGCCATTCACCCGACTGATCAGTGCCTAAAGCATCCGCATAAAGTTGAAGTGTAGGCAAACAAATAGTAGAGTCTGCTCCAGCCACCGAAGTCGGAGGAGTTGGTTCAGTAATTGTAAACACATTACTTACTACTGTACAACCTGCATCTTCAATTGTTAATTGATAATCGCCTGATAAATCTAATCCAGATAAATCTTCTGTAGCTGGATTTGTAAATCCTGTCGGACCAGTCCAAGTATAAGTTGTTGGACCAGTCAAAGTTCCAGTTACTACCACATCAATAGCTCCTTCAGTTCCACCACATGTCTGAATATTCGTAACTGCAGTTGAAGCATTATCAATATCAAATGGTGCATTTTCATTTAATAACTGATTTAAGACTACTTCGCAATTCGTAGTGTTATCAGTAATTGTGATTGTATAGGTTCCTTGCCCTAACCCTGTTAAATCTATAATTTGAGCACCATTTACTGCCGTTTCACCACTAGTTACTGGCGGATTAACACCATCATCATAAGTAATATCAAAATTATGGCCTACATCTGTTACTTCCAATGAAATAATACCATCTGTAGCACCACAATTAGGCTCAGTAGTGGAACTTACTATAGAAGCAATTTGATCAACTGGATTAACTGTAAATGTTTGAGATTGAATACAAGCACCTTCTTCTACAAATACTTCATAATCACCAGGAGGTAAAAAATTATAAGAGTAAGTGTCAGCTGCTTCATTATCTAATATTGATCCAGCAACCTCAGTGTTAGAATTAGTATCTACTATATAATAATTATAAGGACCTGTACCACCCGTAATATTAATATCAATACCACCATCAGAACCATTACAAGTCTGTTGTGGATTGATTGATATTACATTTATAGTATAAGGAACTGGGTCATCAACAACAATCGTAGAATCAAAAGTACA
The DNA here is from genome assembly GCA_003973485.1 of Bacteroidota bacterium. GTDB lineage: Bacteria > Bacteroidota > Bacteroidia > Cytophagales > Cyclobacteriaceae > Marivirga. The sequence continues at coordinate 5,862 of QNXU01000034.1, forward strand.
CCCAGAGTTATTTGAAGTAATAGTTACAGTATAGCTTCCTCCATCTAAACCAGCAATATCTTCTGACAATGATGTGAAACCATTAGGACCAACCCAACTAAAACTAAAAGTATCACCTGCGGAATCACTTATAGGTGCTAAGTCAATTTCTCCATCATTAACTGCACAGCCTGTTGTGTTAGTAACTGTTGGATTTAATGTAAAATCAACAATATTAACATCAAAAGGATTATTCATTGCAACTGCTGGACATCCGCCTATATTACCTTCCACTGTTATATTATCACCATCATTAAATTCAGCTGAAGGTAATGTTATATCTAACTGACCACCTGTACTTACAACTGATACTGAACTAGCTATACCTTCAACAAAAACTGTATAGGTAACCCCATTTTGGCTATCATCTAAACTAACAAATAAGTCGTCACTAGCGCAAATATCAGCTGGATTAGAATTTAAAATATTTTGAGCAACTACTGTTTGAACATTTACACTAAAGCTCCCATTCATTAAAACTGGAGCACAGGTTCCATTCTGACCCTGCACTGTGATCACATCGCCATCTGCAAAATTCGCACTCGGTAAGCTAAT
>QNXU01000230.1 GCA_003973485.1 Bacteroidota bacterium
ATATTGACAGCCTGCCAAAGGAGATGACTTTATATAGCCAAACCACCAAGAGCACAGATAATTTTTATAAAATAAAGGAAACCCTTACGAAAGCTGGTATCAGTGTAAATGCGAATGACACAATTTGTCGTCAGGTTTCTAATAGAGATAAGGAGTTGAGATCCTTTGCAGGCGAATTTGATAAAGTTATTTTCGTTTCGGGAACAAAATCATCAAATGGGAAGGTTCTCTACAATGTGTGTAAGGATGAAAATCCAAATACCTACTTCATCTCAAACATTACTGAATTAGATAAAAACTGGTTTGCAGAAAATGATTCTGTAGGGATTTGCGGTGCCACTTCCACTCCAATGTGGTTAATGGAGCAAGTTCGAGATGAATTATTGAAATATTAAGCTTAATTTTGTAGAATATTTATCATGTCAGAAGTTTTGACCATATTATTTTATGCCTTTTTAGTGGTAGGAACCTTTTTCTTTATGGAAGGAGTGGCTTGGTTTACGCATAAATACATCATGCATGGATTCCTGTGGACTTGGCACAAATCTCATCATAAAGTGCATAATCATAAGCTTGAACGAAATGATTTATTTGCAGTAGTATTTAGTGTGCCCTCGGCAGCATTGATTATGGCTGGTATTGAATTTCCTGAAGTAAGATGGTTATTATTTATAGGAATTGGAGTGGCTTGTTACGGAGTTTTCTATGTTTTATTTCATGATATTTTGGTGCATAGAAGAGTAAAACTAAAATTCAAAGCCAAAAACTCTTACCTGAAAAGAATGATGAGAGCTCACTATATCCACCATGAAGTCCACACCAAGGAAGGAGCTGAAGCTTTCGGTTTTCTTTACGCCCCCAAAAAATATGAGCCTAAAGAAGAGAAAAGTAAGGCTTAATCCAACATCTCCTCCTTCAATTTCTTCCAATCCTGATCTTTATATTTTTGATAGCAATGTTGGTGATAACCATCTAGTTTTATCAAGGAATCAAAAAGGGTTACTTTTTCAGATTTCTCCAAGTTTCCTACTAAATGATGGCTGACTTCTTTCGCCCTCTTCATTAAACTAAAACAAACTAATTTACCTTTTTTAGTGAGGTTCAGATTTTTACTTCTTTTGTCTTCTTGGTTTGATTTTTCTTCCAGAATATCATTTTTCACTAACCGTTTAATAATTTCAAAAACAGTAGTTTTTTCGGAAAGAGAGTGTTTGGCCACTTCGGATTTGCTGCAACCTTCGTGGCTCAATACAAACATGGCAACTCCAAGTTCTGAAAGATTATTGATAGGTTCATGAGCAAATGCCTTCTTTTCCCATATCAATGTAAAGCTTATCATTCTTCCCCAAGCCCAGCCAATATATTCATCAGCAGATTGTGCGGGAAAAGGAAATGGCATTTTTTCACTCATTTGAGCTAATTCATCTTTTTCTGTTTCTTCATTTTCCTCATTTGACAAACTTTTTCCAAACTCACTTAAATCTCCATGTGGATTTCTCTTTAAGAATTCTTGATAGAGTTGAAGTAGTTTAATTCCATTGTCTAACATTTTTAAAAATATTTAATCTGATATTAAAACAACTTTGTAACATAATTGTTATGGAATTGTAATAATATTAAATCATAAACTTAATTATTGAAAATGAAACGTAACATTTTTGGGTTAATTAGTGCCGTTATCGTTCTAATTGTATTTTCTCAATCACTTTTTGCACAAGGGAAAGCTAGTTTTGGAGGTTATGTTAGAGACGCCAAAACAGAGGAACCTTTGATTGGGGCTACAGTTAAATTAGAAGGTACCGACCTTGGAGCAGTGACAAATCTTGAGGGATATTATGAAATTAAAAATATAGAACCACAATCTTATACGGTTACAGCCTCCTTTGTAGGCTATAAAAACAGTTCAAAATTTAATGTTACGGTTCGATCAGGAGGAATACCTAATGTGAATTTTGAACTTGCAGAAAATGTAGAACAATTGGAAGGAGTAACAGTTCGAGCTAATCCTTTCAAAAAAAATGAAGAAACACCACTTTCAATTCAAAGATTATCACCTGAGGAAATTGCTACCTATCCTGGAGGTAATAATGATATCGCAAAAGTAGCGCAATCCTTACCAGGTGTTAGTGGCTCTGTTGGTGGTTTTAGAAATGATATTATTATTCGAGGTGGCGCGCCAAATGAAAATGTATATTATTTAGATGGAATTGAGATTCCTAACATTAACCATTTTAGTACTCAGGGAAGTGCTGGTGGTCCCGTAGGCTTATTGAATGTTTCATTTTTTGAAGGTGTGACTCTATCCTCTAGTGCTTTTGCAAGTCAATATGATAACGTGCTTTCAGGCGTATTACAATTTGATCAAAGAGATGGGAATAATAGAGAGTTCAAAAATAACTTTAGATTAAGCAGTAGTGAGGCAGCAGTAACCACTGAGGGGCCCTTATTTAAAAAGAAAGATGAGGAAACTAGTAATACTTCATTTATTGCATCTGTCAGAAGGTCTTATTTGCAATTATTATTCCAAGCCATTGACTTACCATTTTTACCAGATTATTGGGATTATCAATATAAATTGACGCACAAGTTTGACGATTATAATGAATTAATTTTCACTGGTGTTGGGTCTCTTGATGATTTGGCCATCAATGCTCCAGATGATTTTGATGCTGAGCAACAGGCCGTTTTGGATCAAATTCCAGTCATCAAGCAATGGAGTACTACTTCTGGTTTGAGCTGGAAACGTAGGTTTAAAGATAATTCTGGTTTTATGACCACTGCTTTAAGTACCAATATTTTAAATAATCAGTTTGAGCAATTTGAAGATAATGTCAATCAAGAAGGTTTAGTATTTAGTAATAACTCTCAAGAACAGGAAGTGAAATTGCGATATAATTTGACCAAGTTTCTGGAAGATTGGACTTTTAATACAGGTTTCATAGTGCAAGAGGCCATTTACTCTAATAATTCTGAATTGATAGATGATAATAGAGGCTTTAGTTATGAAAATAGTTTGAATTTTACTCGTTATGGCTTGAATGCCCAAGCTTCTAGAAATTTTGTAAATGACAGATTAGGTTTGTCGGCTGGTTTTAGAGTGGATGGAAATACATTTATGGAAACAGGGAATGAAATTTACAGAACTTTCAGTCCTAGATTTTCAGCTTCTTACACTTTTGATGAAAAAAGAAAGTGGACGGTTAATGCTTCTGTTGGCAGATATTTTAAAATTCCACCGTATACCATTTTAGGATTTACAGATCAAAATAATAATTACGCGAATAAAAATGCTGAGTATATCCAAAGTGATCATTTAGTAGCAGGAATTGAATATTTAGTAACGCCTTCTTCTCGCTTTAGTATTGAGGGGTTTTATAAGAAATATGAGAATTATCCTGTTTCTGTAGTAGACAGTGTTTCTTTAGCCAATTTAGGAGGAGGTTTTTCAGTTTTAGGAAATGAAAATATCGAAAGTGTAGGTTTGGGAAGAACTTACGGAATGGAGTTTTTATATCAGCGAAAATTGACCAAAGATTTTTATGCAATTCTAGCTTATACCCTTTATAGAAGTGAATTTACTGGTTTTGATAAAGATGAATACTTGCGTTCAACATGGGACAATAGAAATCTATTAACTTTCACAGGAGGTTATAAATTTGGTAATAACTGGGAAGTAAGTGCTCGTGTGCGTTATTTGGGCAAAACACCTTTGGCACCAGTTGATCAGGAAGCTACATTACAATCTTATCCAACCATTATCAGAGATTATTCCAGACAAGGAGAGTTGTTGCTCGATCCGTTCAATCAAACAGATATTAGAATTGATAAAAAATGGAATTTTGAAAACTGGACTTTTAACGTTTTCTTAGAATTACAAAATGCCTTTATTCAGGATTTACCTTCAGAACCTAGCTTCGGTTTAAGAAGAAATGATAATGGACAAATAATTCAACCTAGAGAATTGGTTCGAATTGCAGATGTCAGTAATAGTTCATTATTACCTAACCTTGGGATAGTAATTGATTTCTAAAAACATCCTTTATTAATGCTTTAATACTTTCTATTCTTTCAAATAATAGTTTAATTTTGAGTTTCGTTAAAATCAGGTCAGAATATCTTTGATTTGGCCTTAAATCGTGACTCAAAATTAAACTTTCATTAAATGAAAATAGCAGTAGTAGGTACAGGTTATGTAGGATTAGTAACAGGCACATGTTTTGCAGAAACAGGCAATCATGTTACTTGTGTAGATATAGATGAAGAAAAAGTCAAGAAATTACAATCAGGGAAAGTAACTATTTACGAACCCGGATTGGAAGTGATTTTTGAAAGAAATATAAAACAGAAAAGATTAGATTTCACCACTAGCCTTGAAGAAGGTATTAAAGGGGCTGAAGTTATATTTCTTGCCTTACCAACTCCTCCAGGTGGAGATGGTGCTGCAGATTTGCAATATGTTTTAAAAGTAGCAGATGATTTAGGGCACATTTTAGAAAACTATGCGGTGGTTGTGGATAAAAGTACCGTACCTGTTGGAACAGCCGATAAAGTTCATGCTGCTATAGCAAAAAATGCAAAGATAGATTTTGATGTAGTTTCCAACCCTGAGTTCTTAAGAGAAGGAGTGGCAGTTGATGATTTCATGAAACCTGATAGGGTAGTGATTGGAACACAATCACCAAAGGCAACTAAAATAATGGAAAGACTTTATGCCCCATTAGTGCGTCAGGGTAATCCTATCATTTTCATGGATGAGAAATCTGCAGAGTTGACTAAGTACGCAGCCAATTCATTTTTGGCAACCAAGATTACTTTCATGAATGAGATTGCCAATCTTTGTGAGAAACTGGGTGCCAATGTAGATATGGTGCGTAAAGGAATTGGCACAGATACTCGTATTGGAAAAAGATTCCTTTTTGCCGGAATTGGTTATGGAGGAAGCTGTTTCCCAAAAGATGTTCAGGCCTTGGCAAAATCTGCTAAGGATGTCAATTATGACTTTAAGATATTGAATGCGGTTATGGATGTGAACACTAGCCAGAAAACCCGCTTGATGGATAACTTAAATGGTTATTTCAAAAATGATTTAAAAGGCAAAACCATCGCGATGTGGGGATTGGCATTTAAGCCGAATACGGATGATATTAGAGAGGCCCCTGCCTTGTATAACATAGAAGCTTTAACCCAAGCCGGAGCGAAAGTACAAGCTTATGATCCAGAGGCTATGGAAAATGTTAAAGGGCAGATTGGTGATCAAATCACTTATGCTGATAATCCTAATGAAGCTTTAAAAGGTGCAGATGCTTTAATGATTATGACCGAATGGCCTGTGTTTAGAACTCCTGATTTTGAAGAAATCAAAAAAGAATTATCAGAGCCATTAATATTGGATGGCCGAAATTTATATGATGTGGAGCAAATGAAGGAATTGGGCTTTACTTATTTCAGTATAGGAAGATAATATTTATGGCTAAAGAGCGAGTTTTAATTACCGGGGCAGCAGGATTTTTAGGATCACATTTGTGCGATAGATTCATTAAAGAAGGCTATGATGTAATCGGGATGGATAATTTGATTACAGGTTCTATGGATAATATTGCACATTTGATGGGGAAAGAGAATTTTGAATTCTACCACCATGATGTGACTAAATATGTTCATGTTCCAGGGGATTTGAAATATATTCTACATTTTGCCTCTCCCGCAAGTCCTATAGATTATTTGAAAATCCCAATTCAAACCTTGAAGGTGGGAGCACATGGAACACATAATTTATTAGGCTTAGCCAAAGATAAAAAAGCACGAATTTTGGTGGCTTCAACTTCTGAAGTTTATGGTGATCCTTTGGTTCACCCTCAAACAGAGGATTATTATGGAAATGTAAATCCTATTGGTCCAAGAGGAGTCTATGATGAAGCTAAGCGATTTATGGAGTCCATAACAATGGCCTACCATACTTATCATAAATTGGAAACCAGAATTGTAAGGATTTTCAATACCTATGGCCCTAGAATGAGGTTGAATGACGGAAGAGTGTTGCCTGCTTTTATAGGGCAAGCCTTAAGAGGAGAAGATTTAACCATTTTTGGGGATGGTTCCCAGACCCGTTCATTTTGCTATGTTGATGATTTAGTAGAAGGGATTTATAGACTGTTGCTTAGTGATCATGTTTACCCTGTTAACGTAGGAAATCCAGATGAGATTACGATTTCGGAATTTGCTGAGGAAATCATTAAATTGACAGGAACAAAACAAAAAGTAATCTATAAAGATCTTCCAAAAGACGATCCAAAGAAAAGACAGCCAGACATTACAAAGGCAAAAGAACTGTTGGGATGGGAGCCAAAGGTCAACAGACAGGAAGGTTTAAAAATTACTTATGAATACTTTAAATCCTTGGATAAGGAAAAACTCTTTCAAAAGGAACATAAAGACTTTGAAAAATA
>QNXU01000427.1 GCA_003973485.1 Bacteroidota bacterium
CTTGGTCATCTCCAGAAAGTTGAAATGCCATAAGATTTACACCAGCTTGAACTCTGTTCGTAAATCGATATTGTAATCCTCCAACAACATTAAATTTTGTGTCAAAATATGAACCTGGATTGGTCAAATCACCTAATGAACGTGCATATCCAAGACCGCCTGTAGCTATCCAACGTCTATTTATTCTATTGGAATAGAAACTTTGCGCAATTATGTCTTGTGCGAATAGTATTAATATCGATATGACTAGGAGCTTCTTCATAAAATTCTTCCAATAACAAATATAAATATTTTTTTAGAATATATCATAAAGGATAGACTTTATCCAATTAATTTTCAAAAACATAAAGTTTATTCCTATATAAATATTTTTTTGTTTTGTATAATAGATACAAATCAATTCATTTTTTGTTTTTTTGAGTATGTTAAAATTAGCTGCCATTGACATTGGTTCAAATGCCATCAGAATACAATTAACCAGAGTAACGCTTTATCAAGGAAATATAACGTTCAAAAGGCTTGAATATGTTCGTTTTCCTTTACGATTAGGGCAAGATGTTTTTACCACAGGCAGAATAAGCGAACAATCCAAAGTTAAGTTCCTCAAATTAATGCAAGCCTTTAAAATTCTCATAGACTTATATGAAGTAGATGATTATATGGGCTGCGCCACTTCTGCTATGCGAGAGGCTGAAAATGGAAGATACTTAATTGACCAAGTAAAAGCAGAGTTAGATTTAGAAATTGACATTATAGATGGTGATCAGGAAGCTAATATGATTAATAAAGCCATTTTCCCTTATATGGATGAAAAGGCATATCTGCATATTGACGTAGGAGGAGGAAGCACTGAATTCAATTTCTACCAAAATAATGAAAAACTATTATCTAAATCATTCAAAATTGGCTCAGTAAGGCATTTGGAAACTGATAGCTCACATTATATGTGGGACGAAATGAGGAATTGGATTGAAAAAAATGTAATAAAGAAATCAGTTAAAATCCATGCAATTGGCACTGGTGGAAACATAAATAAAGTGAAAGATTTAGCTGGTAAAAAAGCAGGTAAACCTATTAGTTTAAAAAAAGTGAAAGAAATTCAGGAATATATTAAGGGTTTTGACATGGAAGAAAGGATCAATAAATTGCAATTGAACCCCGATAGAGCTGATGTCATCATTCCCGCCTTGGATATTTATATTAATGCTATGGCATGGTCAAAATCACTCAGCATAATTGTTCCAGATAGTGGACTTAAAGATGGGATTATGCAGGTGCTTTACGAAAGAAATCAAAGAAGATTACGTTAAATCACTTTGCTGCCACAGCTTCAATTTCTACTAACAATTCAGGTCGAGCTAATTTATATACTCCAATAGTTGAACGCGCAACTTTATTTGGATTATCCTCATTATTAAAATATTCTCCATAAGCTTTAAACCAAGCATCCCAATCTATCTCTCCAGTTTCATCAGGCGCTAAATATACTCTTAGGAAGAATACATCTTCCATATTATAGCCTTCTGCTTCTAAGGTTTCTTTTATTCTTTTTAAGGCACCAATACTTTGCTGGTAGGTATTACCATATTTTGACATATCACCAACACCAGCATTGGGATTTAATACTTCGCTTACTAAACCTGAGGTATAGAAAACATCTTTACCTTCAGGGATAAAAACACCTTTTAAAATACTAGATTCCGGCCTATCAATTCTTTTGATTTCTTTACTCTCCTTATTTTTTTGACAAGAAAATAACATTAAACCAATTAAAACAAGCGCTAGACTATTTTTCATATTCTGAATTTTTAAGCTTAAAACGTTTTATAATTGACAGTTGAAGTATAAATAAATTGTCATTATTATCAGGATTTCCAAAATTCGATATATTATCTAAATAATCGGTTTGAGGATTCAAAAAACCAGTTCTAACATGAAGCCCAAAATCATTAGGAAAAAAGTAGAATACATTCAAAGTTGTGGGCAATAGCACTGTAAAATTAGAATACTCTTCTCCTGGAGCACGGCTATCTAGTTGATTTATCAAATCATTATTATCTCTATCATAAACAGCAAATCGCATAAATCCAAAACCTTGAGAGAGATACAATGAATAATTAGGCTTTTTCAAAAAATGAAAACTGGGCTCAACATGTAATGATTGGTAAGTTGTTCTGGCAAAATCATTTATCTGAAATTCAGTTTGATCAAAAAAACGCACCTCTCTGTTTTCAGACATCACTTCTCCACTACTAAACCATAAACCAACATTTAACCAACGATTTGGAATGAATTGTAAATAGGCCGAAAGTTGAATACCAGGTTTTTTATAGGTAGGTTCTAAATCGGTCTTTGGGATACTACTTCCAAAGCTAATACCAGCAAATTTAGTGAAAGTGGATTCTTGCCCTGAAACAGAAAAAGCAAGCAGGAAACATATTATAGTTAATATTCCAGCTTGCTTTGTCATATAAATTAAGTTTTTATTATTTTTTACTTTTCAATTTAGTAAAATCATAATCATCCAAAAACTTGGTAGTGAAATTACCAGATTTAAATATCTCATTATCCATCATTTCAATATGGAAAGGAATGGTTGTTTTCACTCCTTCAATTACAAATTCTTCTAATGCCCTTTTCATTCTCACCATTACTTCCTCTCTAGTTTGCCCAGAAACAATCAATTTAGCAATCATAGAATCGTAAAATGGAGGAATAGTATAGCCTGCATAAACATGACTATCAACCCTTACACCGTGGCCACCTGGCAAATGTAAGTTTGTGATTTTTCCTGGGCTTGGTCTAAATCCATTAGCAGGATCCTCCGCATTAATTCTACACTCCATTGCACAAAGGTGTGGGAAATAATTCTCACCAGAAATGGTAATTCCCGCAGCTACTTTGATTTGTTCTTTAATCAAATCAAAATCAGTTACCTCCTCAGTGATTGGATGCTCCACTTGGATACGCGTATTCATCTCCATAAAATAGAAATTATTATGCTTATCCAATAGGAATTCAATAGTACCAGCACCTTCATATCCAACAGCTTCAGCCCCAGCAATGGCAGCTTTACCCATTGCATCACGCAATTCATCCGTCATTACTGGACAAGGAGTTTCCTCAATTAATTTTTGATGTCTTCTTTGAATAGAACAATCTCTTTCAGAAAGGTGACACGCTCTACCGTTTTTATCTCCAACTATTTGGATTTCAACGTGACGAGGCTCTTCAACGAATTTTTCTAAATAAAGCCCTTCATTTCCAAAAGATGCACCAGCTTCCTGACGGGCTGAATCCCAAGCTTTTTTAAACTCTTCTTCATTATTTACAATTCGCATCCCTTTACCTCCACCACCAGCGGTAGCTTTCAATATTACAGGATAGCCCATATCTTTGGCAATTTTCTTACCCTCATCAATGGATTCTAATAGGCCTTCAGAACCAGGAATGGTAGGTACACCAGCAGCTTTCATAGTAGCTTTGGCTGTAGCTTTATCCCCCATTTTACTAATCATTTCAGGGTCAGCTCCGATGAATTTTATACCATATTCACCACAAACCTTAGAAAATTCAGCATTTTCGGATAAAAATCCATAACCTGGGTGAATAGCATCTGCATTGGTAATTTCCGCTGCAGAAATAATATTTGGAATATTTAGATACGAATCTTTACTCGCAGCAGGACCGATACAAACGGCTTCATCAGCAAAACGAACATGCAAACTATCTTTATCTGCTGTTGAATAAACCGCCACTGTACTGATTCCCATTTCTTTGCAAGTTCTAATAATTCGCAAAGCAATTTCACCTCTATTGGCAATTAATATCTTTTTAAACACGATTTCTGTATTTTAATGACACATTAAGAATAACTCTTGACTTCTATAATTATCAAGAAGGATCCACTAAGAATAGTGGTTGATCGTATTCAACTGGAGTTGCATTATCTACCAAAATCTTCACAATCTTACCCGAAACATCTGATTCAATTTCATTGAATAATTTCATTGCTTCTACAATACAAACAGTATCTCCAGCTTTAACTGAGTCTCCAACATTTACGAAAGGAGGATTGTCAGGATTAGGAGTTCTGTAGAATGTGCCAATCATTGGAGATTTTATGGCAACATACTTATCGTCATCAGAAGCAGCTGCTTTATCTTCTCCCCCAGTACTTGGCGCCTGTGCTGCTGGTGCTGGACTTGGTGCAGGAGCTGGAGCTGCTGCAGGTTGTGGTGCAGGAGCTGCTGCTTGAACAACTTTCGCTTCCGTGTTCTTTTTAACTTTAATTTTAAATTCTTCAGTTTCAATATTTACTTCATCCAATCCGGATTTAGAAATAAAATCAATTAGGTCTTGAATCTCTTTCGCTTTCATAGCTGTTGGTTTAGTTAAAAGTCAAAATTTTTATATTACAATTTATTTTTTCACCCTTTCGGCATAAGAACGGGTTCTTGTATCTACTTTAATAATCTCATCCTGATCGATGAATAATGGCACTTTTATTTCTGCTCCAGTTTCTACAGTTGCTGGTTTAGTTGCATTAGTAGCCGTATCGCCCTTTATACCAGGCTCTGTATAAGTCACTTTCATTTCTACAAATGGAGGCAACTCACAACTTAAAGGTTTTTCAGTTTCCGCATGGATTAAAATATCCACTTCCTGTCCTTCCTTATATAAATCTGCATTATCAATTACTTCGTCTGGAATAGAAATTTGTTCAAAAGTATCAGTATCCATAAAGTGCATTCCTATGTCATCTTTATATAAAAACTGATGTGGTCTTCTTTCTATTCTTGCTGTAGTTACTTTATGCCCAGCACTAAATGTATTATCCAGAACTTTTCCTGTAGTAAGACTTTTTAGTTTTGTTCTTACAAAAGCTGGGCCTTTGCCTGGTTTCACATGCTGAAATTCAACAATTGTGAATAAATCATTGTTATATTCTATGCAAAGACCATTTTTAAAATCAGAAGTATCTGCCATATATATATTGTTAACTTTAATTTAATAAAATTATTTAGAATCGTAAGCCCATTTTATATAAACGGAACCCCAAGTAAAACCACCACCAAAAGCAGCCAATATTATATTGTCTCCTTTTTTCATTTGCTTTTCATACTCCCATAAACATAAAGGAATGGTTCCGCTTGTAGTATTTCCATATTTATGAATATTAAGCATAACCTTATCAGAACTGACTCCCATACGTTTTGCGGTGGCGTCTATAATTCTTTTATTAGCTTGATGAGGAACTAACCAAGCTACATCATCAGAAACTAAATTATTTTTAGCCATAATATCAGCGGCTACTTCAGCCATATTAGTAACGGCAAATTTAAAAACCTGACTTCCTTCTTGGTAAACGTAATGCTCCTTGGCTATTAAGGTCTCGGGGGATGCTGGCTTTCTGCTTCCGCCTGCTTTCATGTGAAGAAATTGCTCGCCAGAACCGTCTGTATGTAAAATCGAATCTTTAATACCATAACCCTCGGTATCAGGCTCTAGCAATACCGCTCCTCCCCCATCACCAAAGATGATGCAAGTTTGGCGATCCTCGTAATCAATAATTGAAGACATTTTATCGGCTCCAACCACAATTACTTTTTTGTATTTACCTGTTTCAATAAACTGAGAAGCTGTGGATAATGCAAAAATAAAACCTGAACATGCGGCTTGTAAATCGTAGCTAAAAGCATTAACTGCACCAACATTATTACTGATAACGTTTGCTGTTGCAGGAAAAAGCATATCAGGAGTTGTAGTAGCGCAAATCAAAAGATCAATATCTTCTGCTTTATTTCCTGTTTTTTCAAGCAATCCTTTTACAGCTTGTGTTCCTATTACTGAAGTTCCTTGATTTTCACCTTTCAGAATTCTTCTTTCTTTTATGCCGGTACGGGATGTAATCCATTCATCATTGGTTTCCACCATTGTTTCCAACTCTTTGTTGGTCAACACATAATCAGGCACCCACCCATGAACTCCGGTAATAGCTGCGGTTATTTTAGTCATGTTTTGATTGTAGTTTCTTTGGCTATTCAGCTGCTAATATATGTAATATTGATTTGAAGCCCGACAAATTCTTAAGAAATGCTTGATTAGGCAATAATCAATAAGTGATATTTTTAGAAAAATCAAATTTAAACATCATAGAATGCTAAAACCATTATTTTTTTTCTAAAAACATTGTCACATAAAAAAAGCTTTGCTTGACAGCAAAGCTTTAACAATTTGAATTGACTGAATTAAGCCAATACTTCTTTTTCCATTACTACATTTCCTTTGTAGTAAAGTTTACCTTCATGCCAGAAAGCTCTATGTGGCAAATGCGCCTCGCCTGTAGTAGGACAAATCGCCAATAATTTTGCCGTTCCTTTTTTGTGAGTCCTTCTTTTATCTCTTCTAGT
>QNXU01000237.1 GCA_003973485.1 Bacteroidota bacterium
CCCAATAATTGGCAAAAATGCCCCCTATCAAAAACTTTCAACAGAAATTAAGTTAAAAATTCATGATCAGAAAAAAATAAGTGAAACTAGATGTGGAAATCTGAAAATAGCGGCATAAAAAAAGCTGCCCTTTTTGGACAGCCTCTTTTGTTTGAATTAGCTTAACTTAATAGCATTGGGGACAGTCTGCCCTAGCTGGTGGCTCACTGATTAGCTTAAAAGTTGGATAAACTAATAAGTTTTTGCAGTCTCTAAACTTCTTGGATTTCATAAAACCCAAAATTCTTAAAACCTTCCACCTACTTCTCGTATTAATTAAGATATTGATTACAACTCAAGATATTAATTAGATGCAAAATATAGATGTTTTAATAATTGGTGCTGGCCCTATTGGCTTGGCTTGTGGAATAAAAGCGGAGTCTGAAGGTTTATCCTATCTAATAGTGGATAAAGGAACTTTGGTAAACTCACTTTATCATTATCCTTATGGGATGACTTTTTTCAGTACTTCTGACAAATTGGAAATTGGAGGAGTGCCGTTTATTTCTCATAATCCAAAGCCAACAAGAATGGAAGCTTTGGAATATTATAGAAGAGTGGCAAGTTCACATAAACTCAATACTTCACTTTACAATCCAGTAAATAAAGTAGAGAAAAATGAAAATGGATTTAAGGTAAACACTGAAAAATTTGAGCTACAGGCAGAGAATATTATAGTGGCAACCGGCTTTTATGATTTGCCACATAAATTGGGAATCCCAGGTGAAGACCTGCCAAAAGTTTCACATTACTATAAAGAAGCGCACCCTTACTATGATATGAAATTAGCTATCGTTGGAGCAGCTAATTCCGCAGTGGATGCGGCTTTGGAATGTTACCGAAAAGGTGCTAAAGAAGTCACCATGGTAATACGCGAAGAAGAAATCCGTAAAACGGTGAAATATTGGGTGAAGCCTGATATTGAAAATAGAATTAAGGAAGGTAGCATAAAAGCATATTTCCAAAGTGAAATTACAGCTGTAAGAGAAGATGAAATAGATATCAAAACTCCTGAAGGCAATATCACCATTGAAAATGATTTTGTTTTAGCCATGACCGGCTATGAACCGAACTATAATTTCCTAAGCAAAATGGGAGTTGAAAAAATAGCAGAGCCTCCTTATGCCCCAGTTTATGATGCTAAAAGCATGGAAACCAATGTGGAAGGCATTTATTTAGCAGGCGTAATTTGCGGTGGAATGGAAACCAACAAATGGTTTATAGAAAACAGCCGAGTTCATGCTGATATGATTATGGAGCACATTAAAAGTAAGCGGATGGCAACAACTTAATAATAAAAAAACTGCTTTAAAGTAGAATCAAGAAGGATTGAGTTTGAAATATTTGAGTATCTTTAAAATAAATAAGTCTGAAGAAAATATGTATTCTCAAAAAATCTCAACTTTAATAATATTTTTTGCAATCCTCTCATGTGTTGATGTAAAGCAATCCGAAGAAAAAAAACCATCGAAATTTCAAGAAAAATATCGCCCACAATATCATTTCACCCCTCCCTCAGGATGGATGAATGACCCTAATGGAATGGTTTACTATGAAGGTGAATACCATTTATTCTATCAACACAATCCTGATAGCACGGTATGGGGTCCAATGCATTGGGGACATGCAGTAAGCAGTGATTTAGTGCATTGGGAACACTTACCGATTGCCTTAAAGCCTGATAGTTTAGGCACAATCTTTAGCGGAAGTGCTGTTTTAGATCAAAAAAACACATCAGGTTTAGGTTCTGAAAAAAATCCTCCTTTAGTAGCTATCTACACCTATCACAATGCAAAAATGGAAAAGACTGGTAGCAATAAATTTCAAACTCAAGGAATTGCTTTTAGTACTGACAAAGGAAGGAATTGGCAAAAATATAAAGGCAATCCAGTTTTAGAAAACCCAGGTATAAAAGACTTTAGAGATCCGAAAGTTAGTTGGCATGAGCCGAGTAAGAAATGGATTATGGCTTTAGCTGTTAAGGATAAAATCAGTTTTTATTCATCTCCCAATCTACTTGACTGGACTTTTGAAAGTGACTTCGGGAAAAATAAAGGCGCTCATGGTGGTGTTTGGGAATGCCCAGATTTATTTCCTCTTAAAATAAATGGACAAGAAATGTGGGTGCTTCTTGTCAGCATTAATCCAGGTGGACCAAATGGCGGTTCTGCTACTCAATATTTCATTGGTGATTTTGATGGCAAAACGTTCACAACTCAACAGGAAGAAACACTTTGGCTTGATTATGGAACTGACAATTATGCAGGAGTTACTTGGTCAAATGTAGAAGACAACAGGGTTTTCATGGGATGGATGAGCAATTGGGATTATGCCAATATTGTGCCTACTGAAAATTGGAGAAGTGCGATGACAATTGCAAGGAAATTATCGCTAGGAGAAATAGATGGAAAAAAACGCCTAATAAGCAAACCACTACAAAATTACCAAAATCAGTTAGCTGCGAAAACTTTAAATTGGGAAATAGAAGGACAAAATGCTTTCTTGATTAGACAAGTCAATGAATGGACAGAAATTGACTTTAAAAAGGATATCGATGAAAATCAGAGCATAGAAATTGAGTTATTTAATGAAAATGAAGAGTCATTAAAATTGGAGTTAGATCTCGCAAAAGAAGAAATCGTCTTAGACCGATCATTGATTGAAAACCATAGTTTTTCCGAAAAATTCAAATCTGTTCAATCGGCTCCAGCCAATTTTAAAAAACAAAACTTAAAGATTGTAATCTATAAAGACGCTTCTTCAATTGAGATTTTTATAAATGACGGAGAATGGGTCATGACTGCGCTTTACTTTACTGAAAAGGATTTGAATAAGATGAAGATTACCTCCAACAAAAGCTTTACAGCAGAAATAAAAAACTCAAACTTCAAATCTATTTGGTAAAGAATACTTTGGAGAAATAAGGAAATAATATGCTTTCAATAAGATATTAAAATCAAAGTAATTAGAATTTTATGCTAGCAGTTATGTTGTAATTAATAGAAAGCAACTACTTTAGTGTACGAATGAAAATCTTGTACATCCATCAATATTTCAAAACTCCTGATGAGGGCGGTGCAAATCGCTCCTACTTCATGGCTCAAGCTTTAAAAGCCAAAGGTCATGAAGTTGAAATGTTAACTGCTCATAATGAGCAAAAGGCTTCAACCAAGACAGTTGATGGATTAAAAGTGAATTATTTACCTGTATTCTACGAAAACCAATTTGGTTTCTTCAAAAGGATAAAAGCTTTTCTTCAGTTTATTGTACTTTGCAAAAGCTTCATTAAAAAGCGTAATGATTTTGATAAAATCATTGCAAGCAGTACACCTCTAACTGTAGGTTTTATAGCGATATGGGCTAAAAAGAGGTTTAATATTCCTTATGTTTTTGAAGTGAGAGATTTATGGCCAGAAGCTCCTATTCAAATGGGAGCCATAAAAAATCCCTTACTAAAACTTTGGCTCGAAAAGCAGGAATTAAAGTTTTACAAAAATGCTGAAAGAGTAATTGCGCTTTCCCCTGGCATGCGTAATCATATTGAAAAAAGAGCTCCAGAAGTCAAGGTTGAGTTAATTCCCAATGTTGCAGATTGTGATTTTTTTGAAAGAGTTGAAGAAAAAGATGAGAATCTAGTTTTGCAATATGGTGTGAAAAATAAATTTGTAGTGAGCTATTTTGGTGCGGTTGGCCCTGTAAATGATTTGATGAGCTTAATCAAGTGCGCAGAATTAAGTACTCATTTACCGATCCGTTTTCTTATTATGGGAGAAGGTTCTAGCCTTAAAGGAATAAAAGATTATGTCGCTAAAAATCAACTAAAAAACATCTTTTTTATTCCTTATGGCACTAAAGAGGAAGTTCGAGATGTGATGAATGTAACGGATGCCTGTTATGTTTCCTTTTTACATAAACCAATTTTAAGAACCAATTCTCCTAATAAATTCTTTGATGCCATTGCCTCAGGTAAATTAATCATCACCAACATTCAAGGCTGGATTAGAGGATTGGTAGAAAAACGCCATATTGGATTTTTCGCTGATTCAGATTTCCCTGCTGAGTTTGGCGAGAAGATAAAACCTTTTATTGATTCGCCTGAGTTGTTAAGTAAATACCAAAAAGCTTCCAGAGAAACTGCTGAGCTATTTTTTAGTAGAAGAGAGTTATGCCATCACTTTGTTCAGGCAATTGAAGGTAAAAACTACCAACATGAGGCTGAAATTCGTTCTATTTTTAGCTTGAGTGCTTGATTAATATTGATTTAAACTCTCAATTATCAAATCATGCAATTCATCAAAAGCGTCAAGGCTAAGGTCTTTTCCATTATCAAACACATCATGATAAGCCTGTTTGCCTCCTAAGGTATAAATAAACACTGCTGGCACTCCAATCTGGTCAAAAAAGCAATGATCGCTATTGCAAGCTTCTCCCCGAGCCTTAATTTCAGGAATTCTACCTTTATTGAGCTCTTGAAGTAAATTAAAATAACGACTATGTTTTTTAGCGTTCACTATGGTTATTCCTTCTTCTCCTGTGCCTACCATATCTAAATTGACAAGCATTTTGATTTTTCTTAAATCGATGGGGGAATTTTCAATAAAATAACGGCTGCCCAAGAGTCCAATTTCTTCTGCCGTTGTAAAAAGAAAATAAGTATCAAATTTTGGTGGGTTTTCTCCATAATATTGAGCCAAAGCCAACAGCATCACCACTCCTGATGCATTATCATTTGCACCTCTGAAAATTGCATTACCCATTTGACCTAAATGATCATAATGTGCCGAGAACATCAAGATGGAATCACTTCTTTCCCCTTCAATCTTACCAATTACATTTGAAGATTGAAATTCTGAAACAAACTTGGCTTCATTCATAGCACTAATTCCTGCTTCCTCCTCCAGTTTGTCTTTCACATATAAAATAGTGTTTTTAGATTGCTTTGAAGATGGAAACCAACTCCATTTACTACTATCTTGTATAATTAATAAATTGCCTTTTGCTTTTGTTTCAAACAAAAAGGATTGTGTCAATTCCTGAATTACCTTAAAATTATCATCTGTTTTCTCGATATAGAAAATTTCATTTTTAGCTTTCTTCGGAAATTTAAAATCAGAAGGTATTATTTTTATTTTCCCTTTTATTTCACTGGGAGCTGATGCTGAGTGAAAAAGAAAATCTTTTCCAGCTGAATAAATCTTTACTGTTTTTCCATTTTCTACCGAAAACTGAGCTCTTCCAGGAAATGTATTGACTGAATAGGTTAAATTTTGCCTAAAGTCATCTTCTCTCCCAGCCTTGACGCCATATTGCAGTAATTGATCAACAATAAAATCCGCAGCCTTTTCTTGTCCATTTTTAGTAAAACCTCTACCAGCTAAGGAATCAGCAGTTAAGATAGATATATGTTCACGGGCTATATCACTTTGGCTTATTCCAATAGTAACATTACAGAAAAAAAATAGGGTAAAAAGGTATCGCATCAATTACAGCTAAGTTCAGTGTTAATATTGGGGCGAATATCCATTTTTTCTGCCTTTTTTAAAATATTACAAGCTTCCTTTTTATTTCCTAACTGATAATAACTTTCAATAAGATACTGATATCCAAGTATCATCTTTGGTTTAAAAAATATGACCCACTCCAATAATTTTGAGGCTTGAACATAATCACCTTGTTCATAAAAAATTTCCGCAGCATTAAAATAAATTGATTTATAACTTTCTGGAGTTCTTTCTGCTGAAACTAATAAGCGATATGCATTTCCATAAACACTTTTAAATTCTGCCAAAATGCTCTTTAAACCCATCTGATAATATTGCATGGCTACCTCATCATCATTTAATTCTTCTTTATAAATTTCAGCAATAAGTGAAATCATCCTCATTCGCTTGTAGTTATTATTCATTAATCTATTGAGAATGAAAACTGCTTTATTGGGTTCATTTAAATATTTATAACAAACTGCAAGCCGGTATTGCAAATCGGGATTTTGGCTTTTACTATATTCCATGAAAAACAAATAGCCCCAAAGAGCATCTTGATAAGCCTGATTTTTATAATCTATATCGGCCTGTTCTCTTCTAAAATTCAAATAATCAATCTCATATCTTTTAATGGGAGTGTAGTCACTATTAGAAGATTTTATGTCATCTATAAAATTCAATGCAGCTTGTACTTTACCTGAATAATAAAGACTGTCAGCATATTTCACTTGTTGATCGAACTGACGCGTCGCACCGAGGAGGAGCAGACATGATCTGGACCGCTTTGCTGCTGCTCGGCATCGGCG
>QNXU01000288.1 GCA_003973485.1 Bacteroidota bacterium
AGGATGCTGATGACTTTGAAATGTTTGCCTTCCATCATTTCTAGTGATGCGCCGCCACCAGTTGATACATGGCTAACTTTATCTTCTAGCCCCATAATTTTGATTGCTGATGCGCTATCACCACCGCCTACAACAGTTCTAGCACCGTTTTGTGTTGCTTCGGCTAGAGCGTTTGCTACGGCTTTAGTTCCGCTAGCGAATGCTTCCATCTCAAAAACGCCCATTGGCCCGTTCCATACTATAGTCTTAGCTGATTTAATCTTGCTGACAAATAGTTCGGCTGTCTTTGGTCCAATGTCTAATCCCATCCAACCATCTTCTATGGCATGGTTTTGAGCTATTTTGGTATTAGCATCATTAGCAAAATTATCGGCCACTATGGAGTCAATTGGTAATTTTAATTCTACTCCTTGCTCTTTTGCTTTTTGAATTAATTCTTTAGCTAAATCTAGTTTGTCCTCTTCCACTAGTGAGTTTCCTATTTTTCCACCCATAGCTTTAAAGAATGTGTATGACATTCCGCCTCCAATGATGAGATTGTCCACTTTGCCTAATAATTTCTCAATGATTAAAATTTTATCAGAGATTTTAGCACCTCCCATAATGGCTGTGTATGGCTTGTCTGCTTTTTCCAATACTTTATCAGCATTTTCAATTTCTGCAGCCATAACAAATCCAGCCATTTTATCTGTAAAGAATTTAGCAACTACTGTGGTAGAAGCATGCGCTCTGTGTGCAGTTCCAAAAGCATCGTTTACATAAACATCTCCTAATTTTGAAAGGGCTTCGGCAAAGGCTTCATCTCCTTTGGTTTCTCCTTCATGAAAGCGTACATTTTCCAATAGTAAAACTTCACCATTTTTTAGATT
This sequence comes from Bacteroidota bacterium, assembly GCA_003973485.1. Lineage (GTDB taxonomy): Bacteria > Bacteroidota > Bacteroidia > Cytophagales > Cyclobacteriaceae > Marivirga. The sequence continues at coordinate 870 of QNXU01000288.1, forward strand.
TTGAGCCGCAGTTTCTGCTTTTTCGCCTATAGTTTCTTCACTGAATTGGACTTTGGCTCCGTAAGCCTTTTCTAAATCTCCTACAATATGCTGTAATGAGAATTTATTTTCAGGAACATTTTTTGGTCTGCCTAAATGAGACATTAAAACGGCTTTTCCTCCATCTTCTAATATTTTTTTGATGGTTGGAATGGTTGCTTTAATTCTAGTATCATCAGTTACCTGAAAATCTTTATTTAAAGGTACATTTAAATCGACTCTTACTAATGCGGTTTTATTTTCGAATGAATAATCTTTTACGGTTTTCATTGAGTTATAATTATGGTTATAAAATTTATTCTTTTACAGCTGCTCTTTGCAGCCGGTCATTAATGGCTTTTCCTAAGCCTTCTGAAGGTACTTTTTCAGCGATGATCAAATCTACATTACTCTCATCTAATTTACGAAGATGGGAGAATAAGTTTTTTGCTGCTTCGTGCATATCTTTTGATTCTGAAAGAGTCAATGACATCTCCGCTTCCTTGTAATGCTTGCAAAATGATAAGATTCCAAGTTTTAGCGTAGGGTTTTGATCAATTAATTGTTCAATATTTCCGAGTACAATATTTTTTCTAGGGGCATAATGGCTTTTAAGCATACCAGGTGCATCAGGTTTTGAGCTGGAATGTGGCAATGTTTTTACTTTTCCTATCAGCTTTTCTATTTCATCTACTTCTAATCCTCCTAATCTATAAATAACAGTTTCTTCATTTTCGAATCCTACAATGGTCGACTCAATTCCTACTTCACTAATTTCTCCTTCCAAAATGAAAGGTATTTTATTGCCTAGCTGTTGTTGAACATGTTGAGAGTTGGTTGGACTTATATAACCAAAAGGGTTTGCACTTGGTGCCGCCAATGGGTAGTCTAATATTTTAAGCAAACTTAAGGCTTTTGGGTGTTTTGGGATTCGGAAAGCTACTCTATCTAGTCCTGAGCATGTTAAATCAGGGATTTTATTATTTCGCTTTAATAAAATAGTTAGAGGCCCGGGCCAAAAGGCTTTTGCTAATATTTTAGCAGTTTCAGGTATTTCTTTTACATATTCGCTAATTGCCTCAAGGCTGTGTGAATGAAGTATTAGAGGGTCGAAATGTGGACGGTTTTTCACCTCAAAAATTTTACTTACCACCTCAGCTTTCAGCCCATTTCCAGCCAGACCGTAAACAGTTTCAGTAGGAAGTCCGATTAGTTGGTCCGAATCGAGAATTTCTTTTGCCCTATTAATATCGCTGTTGATTTCTGCCATAGTTCAGGAGGCGAATTTAACTTATTTTTTTATGAAGTACAGATTTGTAAAATGAGAATGATATATTTATACTTGAAATCACCAAAACATTTAAAATTATGAGCAGAAAATCAAGAAATCTAATTAAGCTAATTGCTATTATTATAATATTAGTACTAGTTTTTATGGAATTAGGAATTATTGCTATTCCCGCATTAGCTACCTATAAATTTTGGTTAAGTGTTATTGCTTTTGCAATGGTATTATTGGCTTCAAGATAAAATATATATATATATGTGAAAAGGGAGTAAGTATTTAACTCCCTTTTTTATTTACAAAACTTTTCTAATGCTTCATTTGCATCTTGAAACCCTCTGTTTTTAGCTTTTACCAAATCATCACAACCTGCCTCTTTTTGGTCAGTATTAATCTTTATAAATCCACTCCAGTAATAACTTTCCCCATTTTCAGGATTGATTTTTAAGCTCAAGTCTAATAAGCTATCCGCTTTATTAAAGGAGCCGAACTGTAATAATGTTTTCGCACTATTAAGGTATGGTATATGATTATTTGGGGAGAGCTTGATAGCGAATCTATTATCTTCCAGAGCTGCATCATATTGTTTTAATTCAAATAATGCAGTAGCCCTATTAATATATAAATCTGCGTTATTAGGATGCAAATCTATAGCTCTATTGTAATCTAATAATGCTTTTTCGTAATTTTTAGTCTCTAAATGTACATTTCCTCTATTATAATACGGCTTATAGTTTAAGGAGTCAGTTTTTATTGCTGTCGTAAAATCCTCCTTAGACTTTGAATAATCTAATAGTTGGAGGTGTGCAACTCCTCTCATATTAAAAGCATCGGAATTAGCATTATTCTTAGAAATCACCTTGTTTAGGTAATTTATAGCCTCTTTGTAATTTTCAGATTGCATGTATTTTCTACTTTCTTTCATCAGTTCTTCTTCTGAAGGGCTGCATGCAAATAATACTGTTGAAATAATTAATGTAATAATAGTGTTAACCTTGAACATATGTTTAAACAATTAATGTTGTAATATATATAAAAACTTACATGAATGACTTAAATGCTATTTGTGCTATTTCTGTTTAAAAAAAGCGTTTTACATTTGTATCAAGCTTTACGATTCATTTATTCAAATGGGCGTAATTTTAAGGTTGATAGTTTACCCCGGTTTGGTTCACCGGGGTTTTTTTATGCCCAATCAATTCTTTCTACATTTTCGAATTCCATTATAAAATCAATTCCAAAAGCTTGTGAAGGCGTTAAATAGCCAGTTTTATTACTGTTTTCTAATTTTAGAGCAGATGATAGGGCTGTTTTTGCTGTAAGGAAATAGGCTTCTGGTGTAATTAATTCAGCTTTAAAACAAGATCCTGCCTCATCTCTAATTTCTCCTAACACATAAGTTTTGCCAGTTTTAAGATTTTCTTCATTTGGCCCTGTAACAGAATTTTCAATTTTTCTTCTCACTAATTTTTGAATCCAGCCTATTCCCAAAAGAAATTTTAAATTTCTATACTTTTTTATTTTGTTAATCATTTTTAGGCTGGCTCCGCTAAAAACTTTTATATTCGGAATTTGTGTTTGATGATAACTAGTCATTAAATCACCCCAAGGAATCGTCATGCACCACTGATTGCGATGAGAAAATTTAAATTCTTTAATCTTGTATGCTAAAGGGACGTTTTTAATTTTCCCATTTTCTCGGATAAAACCTCCTTTTGAAATGTTTTTGGCCATTGTAACAGCCGTGCCACGAGACATCCCTGTTTTTGAACCTACAAAAGCTAATTCCAATGAAGTTCCACTAGGAAGTTTCTTTTTTAAATAACCGGCTAAACAGTCTGTTGGTACTACATCAAAGCCCACTCCAGGAATTAATGCTATACCAGCTTTTTGAGCTTGTTCATGATACTTCATGATATCCTCAAACACCCATATTTCGCCAGTGATATCAAGATAATTGGTTTTTGATTTAATGCATGCTTCTACCATTGGTATGGCGGTTTCGGAGAAAGGTCCTGCACAATGAATTACTGTATTAAAATCTTTTATTAGGTGCTCTAATTTATTTGTTTCATTTAATTCAATTATATGATAAGGATAGTCATTTTCATTTGCTAAAGCCTTAATTGCTGTTTCATTTCTTCCGGCTAATTCTACTTTAATACCTTTTGCCTTTGCTTCCTTAGTTATTAATTTACCTGTATAACCATTAGCGCCATATATCAGAATCTTATTTCTCATTTAAAAGAGTTTTTGATTTCTCTACCATTCTTATTATTGAAGGTTCCTGAGTATGTTGTTCTACTTTGTTTATATCAACCCATTTAAAATCATTACTTTCTGAATTTATTTGAGTCTTTTCATTTTCTGTACAAAAATAAGCAAACCTAACGTCATAATGGTAATGTTCAGGAATTCCTTTATTTTCTGGTATAAGATGGATGTCGATATCAAACAGTGAATTCGAAATTAATTGTAAATTAACAAGACCAGTTTCTTCCTTAGCTTCTTTTCTGGCAACTTTTTCTAAATTGGTTTCACCATCAGCATGACCACCAGCTTGCAGCCATTTGTTCAATTTCTTATGGTGAAGTAATAGTATTTCATGTGTATTTGGATTGATAATCCAAGCCGAAGCAGTGAAGTGTGCCTCTAAATTACTTCTGCTAAATGCTTTTTCTTTTTTTGAATTGTAAAGCAGAAGCATTTTGTTTTTAAATTCTTTTTCTTTGTCAGATTGTGCAGAATATTGTTTTAATATTTCCATTTTGGAGAGCAGTAAAAATGGGTAAAAAAAAAGCCGTCATCTGACGGCTTTAAATGTTAAATTAAATTAATTTTAGTTAGCTAATTCTAAATTTAAAGTAATACTAGTTGGGTCATCTGTTCCTTTAGGGAATGGAGCTTGATATGATAATGTTAAATCACCAGTTTCCTTATTCAATGTAGCAATAGTTAAATCACCACCAGGGCTCAATGAAACAACATCTAAATTATCATTTAAAGAAAATGTACCTTCAGCAGCCAAGGTTTCATCATGATTTAAATTTGCATCTATAAATGTTTGTAGACCTGAAACTGAATAAGCAGCACCTTCAACAGTGAATGTTATGGAAACTCCAGATAATGCTTCGTCTAAAACATTGGCTCCCACTATATTCCAAGTACCTTTTAATTCTTCAATTTTTTTCTCTTTTTCACTTTTCTCCTCAGGTTTACATGAGCTAACAAAAATAACAAAAGATAATGCTAATAAGCTCAATAGTTTAATGTTCCTTTTCATAATGATAGATTAATTGTTTGTATTCTAAAGTTTAAAAGTCTGAATTATTGTTCATAATCCAATAAAATATTTAATTTTTTTATTTGATAATCTTTATTAACCTTCCCCAATATTAATGATTTTTTTTGCAAAATCATTGTATTCGATAGGGTTATTTGAAGCAATAAGGGTTATTCTGTCTGCTGATTTCCTTTTTAATAAATCTTTGTACCATTCCACGCCAGCGGAGTCTAAATGTGAAGTAGGTTCATCTAAAAGCATTACTTTTGCATTATAACAGCAGCAAAGGATTAATTTTAATCTTTGCTGCATTCCAGATGAAAACTCTGCTATCGGTTTGCTTAAGCTTTGAATTAAATTAGCATTTTCAATTTCATTCATTATATCCGTATTGATAAGTGTGGTTTTGAATTTTGAATGAAAATTTAAATGCTCTGATAAAGTAAACTCTTCAATTAGATTTAAATAGGGAGCAGTTATTCCCAATATTTGGTGAATACTTTCTTTATCAATTGAATTACCGTTTTCTACATACTTTACAGTTCCTTTACTAGGTGCTATTACTCCGGCAATAATTTTAATTAAAGTTGACTTTCCACTACCGTTTTCACCAGTTATGGCATAAGTATTATTGATTTCGAATGTATGATTCAAATTCTCAAACAGCTTATTTTTCGGATATTTTTTGGAGAGTTCTTCCAGAATTAATTGCATCGGATACTATTTATGATCCTTTAAATAAAATGGATAAATCAATTTTTGATCGTGAGTATTCCTACTTTCAGTATTACTTAATTTCCATATCCCTTCATAATACCTCTTTCAGATTTTCTAACGAATGCAGTAATATTGTCTCTTTCCT
>QNXU01000193.1 GCA_003973485.1 Bacteroidota bacterium
AATATTACCACGACTGAAGTCGTGGGTTAATCTAATTTTATACTTTTTACACAGTCGCTATATCCGTTGAATAATAAATACATTTGTAAAATTCACAACCCTATTTAGTAAATACTAATAGACATAAAAAAAGGGCTGTCTCATATTTGAATCAGCCCCACATTTTGTGTTTCAATTGCTCATGCAACTTTAATTTCCTTTTTAGGGAGTGCTTTTTCCACCTCTTTTTTTTTTTTGGAACTTTGATCTTCAAAATACCATCCACATAAGAAGCTTCTGATTTGTCAAATTTCACACTTTTAGGCAGTGCGAAAGATCTACTAAACGAACTGCTACTAAACTCTTTTCTGGTGAAGTGCTCTGATTCTTCAATCTTTTCATCTTCTTTCTCAGCACTGATGGTCATAATATCATTTTCAATAGTAACATGGAAGTCTTTTTTATTGAATCCGGGTGCTGCCAAATCAATCATATATTCTTTTCCATTTTCCTTGATGTTCACTGAAGGAATATTTCTATCAAAGCCTAAGTTTAACCATCCAGGACCAATTGCGCGATCATTGTCAAAAAAATCTGACAATAAGGAAGGGAAAAAATCCCCATTTCTTTTTTCACTAAGTAGTTTCATGACTGTTATATTTAGAATGTAATAATTATTAATTGTAGTAAAGTTAAGTTTAAGGAAGCTGTGGAAAAATGACCTTTATAGTCAACGCATTAGATTTTTATCATTTTGTAAATATTGACATTCATGTCTAGTAGATTGTATCATAAAATTTATTGACAAGCCCCAATGCAGATACCAATTAAGCATTATGTATTCCTTCCCAATAATCTCTTACAAATGCCAATTTTTGACTTTTAGTTATCTTATCTGAATTGCGCAAAGTAATCCTCTTCTGCTCAAAGTGCTTACTTTCATTTAAATGATTATTCAAAAGGTCTTTAGCTTTACCTTGTCCAAATATCAAAATATCATCATAACTTAACAGCTTATTTTCCAGTATTTTGATGTATGATTTTAATTCATTCTGAGAGATATTGTGGTTAGTTTTTTCATTATTGGATGCAAATAAAGGCATTGAACCAAACCTTGTTTTATTACTTCCTTCACCTTCTTCTCTTTTGATTTTTTTGTAAGGAGAAATTACCTCATCTATAAAGGTGTAATTACCATCTGACCTCCCAATAAATTGTGCTTTAGAGAGATTCAGAAATACTGCGATTTTCTTTAAATCAGACATAACCTTAAATTTTAGATAAATTACAGAACTCAAAATAATTATTGGGCTACCCAGCCCCCATCTACCGCTAGTGCTTGACCTGTAACAAAAGAAGATGCGTCAGAACATAGCCATATGACAGCTTCAGCAACTTCTTCTGGTTGTCCTAACCGTCCTACAGGTTCCATATCAATAAACTGTTTTTCTATTTTCTTATCCTTGCCAGTAAATCGATCAATCATAGGGGTTTTGATAATGCCAGGGCATACCACATTTACTCTGATACCCAATTTGGCATAGTCCAAAGCGGCATTTTTTGTTAATCCAACTACTGCATGTTTGGAAGCAACATAGGCTGGGGTTCCTGCAAAACCCACAAGCCCTGCCACAGAGGCATTATTAACAATAGCACCCTTTCCTTGCTTGAGCATATACGGGATTTGATGCTTCATGCAAAGCCAAACCCCGTCTATATTTATATTCATCAGATTCGTCCAATTATTATTGGTGCATTCATGAGCTGGAGCGGCTAAGCCTTCAATTCCACCATTATTGAAAGCAAAATCAAATCTTCCAAATTTCTCTATTGTTTGCTCTACCATATTGATAACATCCGCTTCTTTTGAAACATCACATTTTACAAAAATTGCTGTACCACCTGATTTTTTGATGATATTGAGCGTTTCTAAATCTTCTACCACATCTGCAATAGTTACCTTCGCACCATGTTTGGCAAATAAAATAGCGGTTGCTCTTCCTATTCCAAAAGACCCACCAGTAACTATGGCAACACTATCTTTAAATTGATTTTCCATGACGATACTTATTAAAAGTGAACTCTTAGAAATTAATCTAAATGTAGTATGCTAAAAAAAGAAAATGAATGACTGGTGTAGCCATCATATTGGATTTTTGTCATTTATAATTTGGGATTGAAACCTTTGTCATAAAACAACTGCTCTTCCTTAGTGACATACAAACTATGTATTTGAATTTTTCTGGCTTTTTCCAGGCTTAGGGTCGGTTTCTATATCAAAAATTCTTAAATTTTTAATTGACTACTCAAGATAGTTTTTAGAATTAAATTCAGTTGCTCAAATAAAATCTTGTAGCTTTGCTTAGTGCAAATTCGCATATATTTTTATCCAATATTTAATCTATAATACAAAATTGGCAAAAGTTAAATCAGCATATTTCTGTCAGGAATGCGGGCATGAATCACCTAAATGGGTGGGAAAATGCCCTTCTTGCGGGCAGTGGAATACTTTCGTGGAGGAGGTAGTGACAAAGGAAAAATCATCAAGTGGCTATCAATCACCAAGTAAACGAGCAAATAAACCTGTAGCTATACAGGAGGTCGAAAGCACAAAAGAAGCCCGAATTAAAGTGGCCGATCGAGAACTTAGTCGAGTGTTAGGTGGTGGAATCGTACCTGGTTCATTGGTTTTGATTGGCGGAGAGCCCGGTATTGGAAAATCCACTCTAATGCTGCAGATTGCTCTTCAACTTTCTAATCTTAAAGTACTCTATGTAAGCGGTGAAGAAAGTGCTCAGCAAATTAAAATGCGAGCCGACCGAATGGAGCATGATTCCAAAAACTGCTTTATTCTCACTGAAACCCATACTGCTGATATTTTCAGGGAAGTGGAAGCTTTGGAACCCGATTTATTAGTGATTGATTCTATACAAACTTTACATTCCCCAAAAATTGAATCTGCAGCAGGAAGTGTAGGGCAGGTGAAAGAATGTACAGCTGAATTGATGCGCTTTGCAAAGGAAAATAAAATCCCTGTATTTTTAATCGGGCATATCACAAAAGACGGTGCAATTGCTGGGCCAAAAGTATTGGAACATATGGTGGATGCAGTATTGCAATTTGAAGGGGATCGCCATCTTACTTATCGCATTTTAAGAACTACTAAAAACAGATTTGGCTCTACCAATGAATTGGGCATTTACGAAATGATGCAAAATGGATTACGTCAGGTTAGCAATCCATCGGAAATATTAATATCACAAAAAGATAAAGACAGCAGCGGAACCGCAATTGGTGCCACCTTAGAAGGCAACCGCCCTCTTTTAATTGAAATCCAGGCATTGGTGAGCCCTGCTACTTATGGAACTCCTCAACGATCTGCCACAGGCTATGATAACAAAAGAATGAATATGCTTTTGGCTGTATTAGAAAAAAGAGGAGGTTTTCGATTAGGCATTCAAGATGTTTTCTTAAATATTGCAGGAGGAGTTAGAGTAGAAGACCCAGCAATTGATTTAGCGGTTTGTGTGGCCATTATTTCTTCTTTAGAAGAAATCCCTTTGTCTTCAAAAACTTGCGTTGCGGCAGAAGTCGGGTTAAGTGGAGAAATCAGAGCCGTAAATCGAATTGAAAACAGAATTGCCGAAGCTGAAAAACTGGGTTTTGAGGAAATATTAGTCTCTAAATTTAGTATGAAAGGGGTAGATATTTCTCGCTATAATATTGAAATCAAAACTTTCAGTCAATTAGGTGAAGTGGTTAGTTATTTGTTTGGGTAAATATTTATCTTTAAATGTCTTTTCTAATATTCTGAATAGGACTACCATCCATTTTCCCAACTGAAATAAATTTCAGATATTTAAGTTTTCTCTCCAAAATTGATTTTTATGCAAGAGTTTTTTCAAGAATTGGGATTTTCCAGCAACCTATTTGCCTTTGTAATTCTACCATTTTTAATTTTTCTAGCAAGAGTTGCAGATGTTTCTATTGGAACCATCAGAGTTATTTTGGTTATGCAAGGTAAAAAAGGACTTGCTCCTCTCCTTGGCTTTTTCGAGTCATTAATTTGGTTATTGGCTATTGGGCAAATATTTCAGCATATTGATAATCCTGTAAGTTATATTTCTTACGCTATGGGCTATGCCTTTGGAACCTATGTAGGCATCATTTTAGAAGAAAAAATGGCAATTGGAAGAGTAGTTGTTAGGGTAATTACTGCGCTTCCAGCAAATGATTTAATTGAATATTTGGAAAGGAAAAACCATCGCTATTCAAACATAGATGCAACTGGAAATGATGGAAAAGTGAATATCATTTTTACTGTAGTAAAAAGAAATGCGCTTAAAGAACTGATCCCAAAAGTGAAAGAATACAATCCGAAAGCTTTTTTCACTATTGAAGGAGTAAAAAAGGTAAGTGATGAGGAAATATCATTTAAGGAAAATAAAGGAATTGTTTTGGGTAAAATGTTAGATATCCGGAGTAAATAAACTAAATCTAGTTCCGTTAATAGGTAAAATAAAGGATTGCTTTTTGCATACTCAATTCCATTATGCTATTTTGTGGAAATATTATAATTATCAATTGAATAAAGAAAAATAAAAGTATTATATGCAATGTATGGCATAATTTTAGCTTATTGACCTATTTAAATTGAATAAAAATCCTAATGAAGGAATTTGCTATTAAATATTTCTTAATAATTATTATTTCAGGTTTCTGCTTGAGTAATAGTCATGCACAAAGTGAATCTCTTTTTGCTGATGTTAGATCTGCACTAAAAGCAGGAAGCTCAAAAGAATTATCTCAATACTTTCATGATAATATCGAACTCAACATTGACGGAGAGTCAGGGAATTATAGCAATGTCCATGCTGAAATTTATCTGAAAGAATTCTTTAAAAAGCATGAACCTATTAGCTTTGAATACGCCCATCGCGGAGGTTCTCCTCAAGGTCTAAACTACGCAATAGGCAATTATGTGCATTCCGAAGGTACTTATGTAGTGCTAATTAGAGCAAAAGAATTCAACGGTAAACAGAAAATTTATATCATTGATTTTAACGAAGAGTAACTACCTCTTCCAGCTTAGCTTTTCCTCAGGCATTACAAACCATAATATTATATAAACTAATATCCCAGGAAATGCTGCGCTAAGAATTGATATTAAAACATATAACAAACGAACTTTACCTGCATCCCAACCAAAATATTTTGCTATTCCTCCGCAAACTCCTGCAAAAACTCTTTCTCTTGTTCTTTCTAAATTTTTTTCCATTTTTCTTTATTTATAGTTTATAAATCACTTTCAATATGAATGCCAAATTATAAAAACTGCTCTAAGATGATTTAAATGCCATTACCACCTGTTAAAGTGTTCATAAACGGACATTTAATTTTCATATTGAACACTCCCTAAAATCATTATATTTGTGGCTTTAAGTTTTTAATAAGCCCAATGTATACTATAATCAAGCCCTTAATATATGCCATTCTCCGCATTTTTTTAAATGCAAGTATGTCTTTTAGTTATCGAAATATTATTGTTTCAGGTTATGATAAAATTAAAAAACGTAAACCGATTCTATTTGTAAGCAATCACCAAAATACTTTTATGGATGGGTTGGTTTTGGTAAAAGTTGCCAAGAATATTAATCCTAATATTTTGGTTAGAGCTGATATTTTCAAATCAAAGTGGGCTTCAATAGCATTAGACATTATTCACTTAATTCCCATATATAGAAAGAAAGACAATATGGGAAGTGTAGCTCAAAACAATGAAATTTTTAGAAAATGTTTTGACTTATTTAAGCAAGATAAAACCTTATTAATTTTTCCTGAGGGAAATCATGCAATCAGGAGGTTTTTGAGACCGATGCAAAAAGGCCCAGCCAGAATTGCCTTTCAGGCAGAAGAGGAAAATGATTTTAAATTAGGCTTGAATGTAGCTCCTTTTGGTTTGCATTATGAAAAACATCCTAAAAGGTGGCATGATTTACATGTACATTTTGGCGATGCTTTTCAAGTAAAAGACTTTCAAAAACAATTTGAAGAAAATCCAATTAAAGCTCAAAAGCAATTTACTGATAAAATAAGAAAGGATATTTCAGCAGAAATGGTGGATATCAAGTGGCATTCAGAGTATGAATTCATGGAAAAAGTCCGAACGCTACTTAAGCCTTATGCTCTAAAATGGTCAGAAAATAAAAAATCTATTGTCCACGCTGAAAATAAATTGATAAACCAAGTTGCTGATGAGCTTAAAGAGGATGAGGGAAAAACGGAAGTGTTAAAAGCAAAGCTTAACTCATATTATAAAGAAGTGAAG
>QNXU01000199.1 GCA_003973485.1 Bacteroidota bacterium
GTAACACCACCAGTAGTAGGATCAGTCAATAAAGAGATATAAGGTATTTTTGCTTCTGAAAGCTGAACTAATTTAGCTGATGTTTTAGCCATTTGCATTAAAGAGAATCCTGCTTCCATCATTCTGGCACCTCCTGATTTAGAAATCATTAAGAAAGGCACTTTCTTTTTGATAGAGTAATCAATTGCTCTGGCTATTTTCTCCCCAACTACAGACCCCATGGATCCACCGATGAAGCTAAAATCCATACAAGCCACACATAAATCTAATCCATTCATCTTTCCATGCGCGGCTCGAACTGCATCCTTTAGTTCAGTCTTCTCCTGAGATTGCTTTATCCTTACCGGATAAGGCTTGCTATCCACAAATTCTAATGGATCGGCTGAGCTCATGTCTTTATCTAGCTCAGTGAATTTATTATCATCAAAAAGAATTTCAAAATACTCTTTAGAGCCAATTCTAACATGATATTCATCATCAGGACTTACATAAGCATTTTCTTTAAGCTCACGCATGTGAATAATTTTGCCACTTGGAGTTTTATACCAAAGTCCGTCTGGCGCTTCTTTTTTATTCTCTGTTGGAGTTAATATCCCTTTATTTTGTCGCTTAAACCAAGCCATATTGTTTCAAATTTTATCAAAACCTATCACAGGTTTTTCGTTGGAGGGTCAAAGATAAATGAATTGACTGTCAATTGCCAAAGTAAAAGTTTAAAACCCTTCCAGATGAGTAAATTTACACTATATCTTTAACAAAACGTTCAAAATCCTCATTGTTTTCAATTTACCTAAATATTCAATTCAGTGAATAGAAAGACCACCACCTAACAAACGTTAGTATCTGATTTACAGATTGTTAAAAATAACCTTAAAAATTTTGTTAGGAAATATAAACTCTTCAAATTTACGGAATGAACGTTCATTCCGCCTTAAAATACAAACTCGACAAAAAGACTTTGATACTGGAAACCACTTTAGAATTGATTTCTGAAAATGGTTTTCATGGTACTCCTATTTCCATGATTGCAGAAAAAGCAGGAATAGGCGCAGGTACTATTTATCGTTATTTTGAAAACAAGGAAGATTTGATCAATGAATTATTCAAAGAGATTAAAAGACGTGTAATGCACGCCATGCTATCTGATTATGATGAAAGTGAAAGTTTCAAGGATAGATTTAAGCATCTCTGGATGAATTTAATTCACTACTTCATGGAAAACCCCAAAGCTTTTCAATTTATAGAACAGCATCGATATGCTTCTTATATGAGCAAATTGACAAGGGAAGAAAGTTTTATGATTATGTCGCCAGTAATGATGTTTTTTATTGAAGCCAAAAGAGCAAAAACCATGAAAGATTTGCCAGTTTATACCATCATTTCTTTATCATACGGCCCTATAACATCTTTGGCAAAATTGCAAATTGACCACGAGCAACATTTAAGCGCGGAACGAATAGAACAAGCAGCAGATGCTTGCTGGGATGCTGTAAGAAGAATTTAAAATACAATATCACAATATAAAATTATGAAATAGTCAAAAACATTGCACACCAACCGAACTGGTCATATCAGCTCAGTATCGATTAACAAAGTAAGCTTTTGAACTTTGACTATTTCATGTGACAACTAAAATTAAAACACAAACACATGAAAACACCGAACGTAGTTTTTAATGGAATTGGCTCTTATGTGCCAGAAAACATAGTCCCTAGCGAACATTTCCTCAATCATGAATTTTACATGGAAGACGGAAAACCATTTGACATTCCTAATGAGGAAATTATCAAAAAATTTGAAAAGATAACAGGAATAAAAGAAAGGCGATATGCATCTGACAATCAATTAAACTCTGATTTAGGTGCATTGGCTGCTGAAAATGCTTTAAAAAACAGCACTATAGACAAAGAAGAATTAGATTATATCATCTACGCACAAAACTTTGGTGATATAGAAGCTGGCACAAATAGGATCGATAACATGCCTAGCTTGGCTGCGAAAGTAAAACATAAATTAAAAATTCAGAATCCTGATGTGGTTTGCTATGATATTATATTTGGTTGCCCGGGCTGGGTACAAGGCATTATTCAGGCCTATCAAATGATTAGGAGCGGATTTTGCAGAAATGTAATGGTAATTGGAGCTGAAACTTTAAGCAGATGCGTTGACCCTCATGATAGGGATGGAATGATATTTTCGGATGGAGCAGGCGCCACAATAGTTTCTGCCTCTTATGATGATGATAGAAAAGGTATTTTAGGTTTTGCAAATAGAACAGATGCCAATGAAGAGCTGAATTATTTGGCTATGGGTAAATCCAACAAGCCCAACATGGATGATAATGCCAGATACATAAAAATGAAGGGAAGAAAAATATATGAATACGCCTTAGATGAAGTAGCTACAGCCATGCAATCAGCCCTTAAGCGGTCTGGAATTTTTATGGAAAACATTAAAAAGGTTTTGATTCATCAGGCCAATGAAAAAATGGATGAAGCTATTTTAAGGAAACTAGGTCAATTATACAATTTACGACTTGAGGCTAAAGATATGATGCCCATGACCATCCAAAAATTTGGCAATAATTCCGTAGCAACCGTTCCAGTTATGTTGGATTTGGTTTTAAAGGGAGAAATTGAAGGACATGAAATTAATGCGGGAGATGATATTATTTTAGCGTCAGTAGGCGCAGGCATGCATATTAATGCTATAGTTTACAGGCTTTAATTATTTCATAAAGAAATCAAATCATAATTGATCAAAAAAAAAGGACTGCTTCAAGCAATCCTTTTTTTGTTTAACTAGAACTAGATTAGAAATTAATTCTTTTTCTTCTTTTCTACTTTCTCAATTACTTTTTCTCCTTCTTCTTTCACTTCTTCAACAGCCTCTTCTGCTTCTTCAGTACCTTCTTCTACAGCACCTTCAGCATCTTCTTTAATTTCTTCAGCAGCATCTTCAATCTCGTCACCTGCATCTTCTACAGCATCTTTGATTTCCTCAGTAGATTCTTCTATCTGATCTTTAGCTTCTTCTTTTTCGCTTTTGTTATCACAAGCAACTACTGCTAAGGTGAAAGCACCTAACAAAAATAATGTGAATAATTTTTTCATAGTTTAATCGATTATGGTTTAAGATGTAAATGTATCTAATTATTAAGTCTGACAAAAGTATATTTACTATTTTTTTCTAAATACAAGTTTTATCGGGACTCCTTCAAAATCAAAATTTTCTCGTAATCTGTTTTCAAGATACCTTTCATAAGGTGGTTTAATATATTGTGGCAGATTACAGAAGAATGCAAAAGTTGGTGTATAAGTTGGAAGCTGTGTCACATACTTAATCTTGATATACTTCCCTTTAAGTGCAGGAGGCGGGTATTTTTCAATTTCTTTTAACATTACTTCATTTAAAGCTGAAGTAGTAACTTTCTCTGTTCTACTAAAATATATCTTAGTAGCCAATTCTATTGCTTGGAATATTCTTTGTTTCTCAGTTACAGATGTGAAAATAATTGGAATATAATCCAATGGCCCCAATTTTTCTTGAATCTCCTTTTTGAATTTATCATGTGTCTTCCCATCTTTCTCAATCAAATCCCACTTATTGACCATGATCATGATGCCTTTTTTGTTTTTATGAGCCAAGCCAATAATTTGCATATCCTGAGATTCAAATCCTCTTGTAGCATCAATCATAATGATACAAACATCACTGTCTTGCAAAGCTTGAATAGCTCTGATAGTAGAATAGAATTCTATATCATCTTTCGTTTTCGTCTTTTTTCTTAATCCTGCAGTATCCGTCAAGATAAAATCTTTACCATACAATTTATAATGGGTATTGATGGAATCACGAGTGGTTCCTGCAATATCAGTCACTATGGTTCTCTCATCTCCCAATAAAGCATTTAAAAAGGAAGATTTCCCTGCATTAGGACGACCTAAAATTGCCAATCTTGGCACACCTTCAAAAGGATCTTTATGATCATCATTTGGAAAAAGCTTTACCACAGCATCCAAAACTTCACCTGTTCCCGAACCACTAGCTGATGACATACTAAAAACTTCATCGAAGCCTAAGCCATAAAATTCACCAGCCATATAACTTTTTTCTGTATTATCAGCTTTATTGGCGATCACAAAAACCGGCTTTCCAACTTCTCTAACAATATTGGCAAAATCTTTATCCATATCCGTTAAGCCAGTATGGCAATCGACCATGAATAAAATTACAGTAGCCTCACTTAAAGCAGCTTTAACCTGCTTCCTGATTTCCTTTTCGAATATATCGCTAGATCCGGTAACATATCCACCTGTATCGATCACAGTAAATTTCTTACCGGTCCACTGCGCCTCACCGTACTGTCTATCGCGCGTAACGCCCGATTCGTTATCCATAATCGCCTGCTTACGCTCCACTAAACGATTAAAAAAGGTGGATTTACCGACATTCGGTCTCCCTACTATTGCTACTATGTTTGACATTTAAATTAATTAGTAATTAATAATTAATAGATAATAATTTTGGAGTTTAATCTCACTTACTCTTAAACTTCACTTTCTTTCACTTTATTGAGAATCGCTGTTAAGATTCTTAAAATTTCTTCACAGTCCGATAATCTTTGATTTATTTCACCTGCATCATAAAGTTTAGCATCTCTAATCAACCTCAACCAATAATGAGATTCCCGAGCTTCTTTATATGAAATTGCTAGTTTCGCACTAAAATCTTTTCTTGATTGTCCAACTATTCCTTCTTCAACATTAGCTCCTATGGAGGTACCTGCTTTTAGGATTTGTGTTGATATAACGAATTGTTTATTAACATTTAACTTTTGTGCTAACCAAATAATCTCCAGAGCAAATTGGTAGCTTTTCTGTTGAATTAGATTATCTTTTTTCATCCTTCGAACTTTAAATTAAACATACTTTTGAGCTTAATTTAATCAAGATATTTTTCATTCCATAGATTGCTTTTGACAATTATTAATTCCTTAATTATTAATTACTAATTATCAATAACCGAACCGTTTCAACTTCAAATCCTTTTTCCGCCAGTCTTGCTCAACTTTTACGAAGGTCTCCAAGTGGATTTGCTTATTAAAGAAGGTTTCTAAATCCTTGCGGGACTCTATGCCTACTTTTTTAATTGCTTCACCACCTTTACCAATGATTATCCCCTTTTGGGATTTTCTTTCTACATATATTTCTGCTCTAATTCTGATGATAGTTTCATCTTCCTTAAATTCTGTTACTACTACCTCACAACTGTAAGGCACTTCTTTTTTATAGTTTTGAAAAATCTTTTCTCTTATGATTTCCTCCACAAAGAATTTTTCAGGCTTATCCGTCATTTCATCTTTAGGGAAATAAGGCGGATGAACCGGTAATAAATCAATTAATTGACCAAATAGATTCTCAATATTGACTTTCTCCAAAGCCGAAATCATAATTTGATGATCTGGCTCAATGATTTCCGCCCAATATTTCATTTTGTCTTCTGCTTGCGATCCTTTTGATTGGTCAATTTTATTCATCACCAAAATGATTGGAACCCCACTTTTTTTGATTCTATCAATTAAAAGATCGCCTTCCTCATACTTTTCATATAAATCAGTTACAAACAATAAAATATCTGCATCCTCTAGTGCCGATTTTACAAATCGCATCATTGAATTATGCAGTTCATATTGAGGCGCTAAAATCCCAGGAGTATCAGAATATACAATTTGAAAGTCTTCCCCACTCAAAATCCCCATAATTCTATGGCGAGTAGTTTGAGCTTTTGAAGTAATAATAGAAAGGCGTTCACCCACCAAAGCATTCATCAAGGTGGATTTCCCCACATTTGGCTTTCCTACTATACTTACAAATCCGGCTTTGTGCTGATTTTCTGACATTAATTAAAATTTATTTTGCAAAGGTACTTGATTTTTCGAAAACCTTATCATACCTTTGTAATCCTTTTGAGGGAAACACAAGAAAATGTGTTCAAATCAAAAGTTTATATCGCGGGGTGGAGCAGTTGGTAGCTCGTTGGGCTCATAACCCAAAGGTCACAGGTTCGAGTCCTGTCCCCGCTACTAGAATCATAAACCAGTCTTACTCAAGGCTGGTTTTTTTTATGTCCAAAATCTTATGTAAATGAATTATATAGGATCAATCTGAAAATCTGGGGAGGAGATATTTTCAAGCATAGATTTTTGAGAGTCTGAAAAGGAAAAAGGATACATTTTTCACACCTCTGAATTGGGAGCGAAAAGCTTTGATCTTAGCATTGAATGATTCGGCTGCTGCATTGGT
>QNXU01000053.1 GCA_003973485.1 Bacteroidota bacterium
ATGGGAAAATCCGCAGCCAAACAATTAAAAATTTACCTTAATGAGGTAAGAGTACATCAAAAGTCCAAACCTGAAGCCAGAGATATCGTTTTTTTGAATCGGTTTGGTGGAGCCATCAGTCGAATTTCAGTTTTCACCATGATTAAAAAGCAATGTGTTATGGCTGGAATAAGGAAAAATGTAAGTCCACATACTTTTCGTCATTCATTTGCCACTCATTTGATTGAGGGCGGAGCGGACCTAAGGGCTGTACAAGAAATGCTAGGACATGAATCCATTACTACCACTGAAATTTATACCCATTTGGATAGAGAGTATTTAAGTCAGACCCTAAAAGAATTTCACCCAAGAGCATAATTATTAAGTCTGTAATAAAACATTTGTAAATAAATTCCGAAGAATAAAGAATATACTTTACTTAAAATTGAAAACTATGAAATTCTATCATAACCCAAGATGCGGAAAAAGCAGAGAGGCTTTGAAATTATTGCAAGAAAAAGGAATTGAGCCTGAAATTGTTGAATATTTGAAAAACATACCCACTCATGCTGAATTAGAAGATATACTTCAGAAATTAGATATGAAAGCAGAAGATTTGTTACGCAAAAATGAAAAGGTTTTTAAAGAGTTATATAAAGGTAAAGATTTGTCAGATTCTAAATGGATAGAAGCTATGATAGCAGAACCTAAATTAATTGAAAGGCCTATTTTCATAAATGGTGATAAGGCAATTGTTGGACGACCACCAGAAAAAGTTTTGGAATTGATTTAGGTCAAAAAAAAAGAGTCTAGGTTCTTGATTCTAGACTCTTGATTCTAATTTTATTTCAATAAATCCTTAAACTCCTTCGCTACTTTATCAATTTTAGGCTTGGAAACATTCACTATATAGCGGTCATTAGGATTTTTCTTTTCATAATCCTGATGATAATCTTCTGCTTCCCAAAATGTAGTAAAAGCAGTTAATTCAGTCACGATTTCATCATCAAATTTTGAAGCCAATTCATTCATTTTCTTCAAAGCTAAATTCTTTTCAGTGGAATTGCGGTAGAAAATGGCAGATCGGTATTGCTTTCCAACATCTGGTCCTTGTCTATTTAATTGAGTTGGATCATGAGCAACAAAGAATATTTCTAGCAGCGTTTCATAACTTATCACAGATGAATCATATAAAACCATAACAGCCTCTACATGATTGGTTCTTCCATAACTCACTTCCTTATAAGTAGGGTTTTTCTTTTCTCCACCTGAATAGCCTGAGACCGCTTCTTTAACTCCTTTAATTTGTTCAAATGAGGCTTCTACACACCAAAAACATCCGCCAGCAAAGTAAGCAGTATCTAAGGCTGCTGTATTTTGAAGAGGTTGAGATGCAGTTGAACTGTTTTCTGATTTATTATTTTCTGCTGCACAGGCGAAAAATACTATACTTAATATAACTATTGCGGTATTTCTTATCATGGTATTATCAAATTTTCAAAAAGAACGACTTGATGGACTGTTTAGTTTTAATTTAAAGCCAATTTATAGACTAAAATTTATTTTAAAGCTATGCTGTCTTCTTTCTCGTAAGCCATTAGCTCATTTCTTAACCATTCAGGAATTTCAATGGTTGATTTATTCTTAGTGTCAAACATCACTTGAATGGAAGTCCCAACTGTATGAACTGTTTTGTCATCAGTGGTAATCATATATTCCAACACAAAGCTCTTCTTACCCATTTCTTTTGTGCGTACCCAACACTTTGTTTTCGGCATCCCAATTTTTAATTCTTGCAAATAGCTACAATTAATATTGGCTAGCAAAAACATATTTTTATGCCAATCCCAGCTTGGAGATGCTTCAAGCATATATCTTCCTCGGGCGATTTCGAAATATTGGATGTAAATTGAATTATTGACATGTGCTAAAGGATCTAAATCCGTCCAGCGTACTTGTATATCTTCTGAAAATTTAAAATTATTGGGGTCTACTGTTGGTTTCATTTTCATTATTTAATTGAAAAGCGAAAATACGATTTAAAATTTAGAGGAGGGTGAAATTGAATGGGAAATTGGGTTGTATTCAAATTTAAAAATGGAATTATTATAAACAGTTAAATTTAAAATCAATCTATAAATTCCAGTTTGTTTGTTTTATGCTTGTTATTTTCCGTGCGTCATCGTAAGTTAGCTCTTGCAATTGAATAGGTTAAAAATCAGAATTATATTTGGTTGTTAAAGTGAGTAGAATCTCATAAGCTTACCCATTTCCTTTCATCAGAAGACCGAATAGCCTTCTCAATAAATAACATACCCCTAACACCATCTTCAATACCAGATTTTACGAAATCTTTTTTACTATTTTCATTTAAAATAGTGTCAAAAAACCCCTCATATATCCTTTGAAAAGCTTCTGTGAAATAAGGAGAATGCCCTGGGATGTTCACTTCACTTTCTTCTCCAATTTCATGATCTAGTCCTTTAATGGATTCCTCTCTAAAATCAGGGTATTTTATGGTGAGTAAATTCGGTTGATTATGATTCCATACTAATCCTGCCTTACTACCGTAAATATGCAAGCTCAAATCCTGATCTTCGCCTGTACAAATTTGACTGGCAGATAAATACCCTTTTGCACTATTTTCCATCTCTAACAAAACATTGGTGTCATCATCAATTTTTCTTCCCTCTACCAATATGGAAACATCTGCCATTAGCGATTTCACTTTCAAGCCACTTACAGATTCAAGCAGGTTGAAGGCGTGAGTACCAATATCAGCAATCGTGCCCCCTTTACCTGATTTTTCAGGATCAGTACGCCAGCTAGCTTGTTTATGACCTTCTGCTTCAATCAATTGTGATAACCAACCTTGTGAATAATCTACTTTTACTTTTCTGGTATCACCTAGATGACCAGAATCAATTATCTCTTTGGCCTTTTCCAATAAAGGATAACCTCGGTAGGTATAAGTCATGGCAAAATGTCCTTTTGCATTTTCAACAACATTTTTGAATTCCAAGGCTTCTGCATAATCAAAAGCAAGCGGTTTATCACAAATTACATGGAAGCCAGCTTCGAGTGCTAATTTTGCAGCATCAAAATGTAAATGATTGGGCGTTACAATGGCCACAAAATCTATTTGATCCTTTTCATCTAATTGAGCTTCCTTCTCAATCATTTCGACATAACTTCCATAAATTCTATCTTCATTAAGCCCCAATTCTTTTCCTTTTTCCAAAGATTTTTCTTTAGTTGAACTGAATGCACCACAAACCAATTCAGCCTTTCCAGAAGCAGTGGCAGTAATTCTATGAATATCACCAATCATGGAGCCTGGTCCGCCTCCAATCATGCCCATTTTTAATATTTTGCTCATATTATTATGTTTTACTTTTTTTATTTCATTGCAGTTATTCAATATTGCCTTGAAATTGGTCGGTGTGCCACCGACCAAGGTAGTGTTGTACTGCTATCTTTCCCATGGTCGGTGGCACACCGACCATTATGAATATTCGAAGCCTTAATTTCCCTTTTATAAAAACTTTCCTGTATTTAATTTCTTATTGCTTGAAACTAATCAATAACTTACTTATTATTAAATTTGATTACCAAAATTTAGGGAATGAACAGAAGAGAAGCGATTAAAAAAACAGGTTTAGCTTTGGGTTTTGCAGCTACTTCACCACTATTGATGCATTTAATTCAATCATGTGATAGTAAGAAACCATTAGGCTGGAAACCTCAGTTTTTTAATGAAAAACAAGCTTTATTAGTTGCGGCTTTAGCCAATCAGATTTTACCTAAAACAGATACTCCCGGAGCATTAGATGTTGGGGTGGATGTATTTGTTGATAAAATGGTTGCAGAAGTCTATAGCAAAAACGAACAAAAACAGTTTTTAAAAGGTCTTGAAGAACTTGAAAGAAATAGTGAATCAAAAAATGGTAAGATTTTTACCGATCTTGAAAGTCACGAACAATATGATTTTTTATATGGATTAGAGAGCGAAATTCAACATCTCTCTTTTGATTCTCCCCCTCAGGAAAAACCTTTCTTTTTAATGCTTAAAGAGCTGGTACTTTTAGGCTATTTCACCTCAGAGGAAATAATGACTAAGCATTTAGATTATCAACCTGTGCCTTCTCAACTGGTAGGCTGCGAACCTATGAAATCAAATCAAAAATTAAGGGTAGGAAATTATTTTTAAGAATGAGTAAAGGAAAAAATCAATTTGATGCCATTGTAGTGGGATCAGGAATTTCAGGCGGATGGGCAGCAAAAGAATTATGTGAAAAGGGATTGAAAACTTTAGTGTTGGAGCGAGGTAGAAATGTAGAGCATATAAAAGATTATCCTACCATGAATAAAGCCCCTTGGGAATTTGAGCATAGGGGGAAAGAATCAAGAGAAGTGCAGGAAGAGTATTACGTACAAAGTAAAACTTATGCTTTTGATGAAGGTTCCAAACATTTTTGGGTAAATGATAAAGAAAATCCTTACACCCATCCTGATAATAAAGAATTTCGATGGATTAGAGGAAATCATGTGGGAGGAAGGTCTTTAACTTGGGGGCGTCAAAGTTATCGATTAGCTCCTATGGATTTCGAAGCAAATGCAAAAGACGGAGTTGGCGTGGACTGGCCGATCAGATATGAAGATTTGGCTCCTTGGTATGATAAGGTGGAAGAATTTATTGGTGTTTCTGGTCAAAATGAAGGCTATGCTCAATTGCCAGATGGTAAATTCCAACCTCCTATGGATATGTATTGTGTTGAGGAAAAGGTGAAAGGAGCCATTGAGAAAAATTGGGATGACCGATTTATGACCATTGGTAGAACAGCCAATTTGACTCAGAACAAGCACAATCGAACCAAATGTCAATACAGAAATTTATGTAGTAGAGGATGTCCTTTTGGTGGGTATTTCAGCAGTCAGGCTTCTACTTTGCCTGCAGCATCTGCAACTGGAAATATGACTTTAAGACCACATTCAATAGTGGAATCTGTTATTTTAGATGAAAATACCAATAAGGCAAAAGGTGTGCGCATTATTGATGCCGAAACCAATGAATACCATGAGTATTATGCAAAAGTCATTTTTTTATGTGCTTCTACCTTAGGTTCTACCTGGATTATGCTGAATTCCAAAAGTGACCGTTTTCCGGATGGATTAGGAAATACAAGTGGTACTTTAGGTAAATATTTGATGGATCATCATTTTGAGGTTTATGTGAAAGCTGAATTTGATGATTTTAATGATAAATATAATACTGGTTACAGACCGAATGGTATTTATGTTCCTCGCTTTCAAAATATTAAATCCCAACATCCTGATTTCATAAGAGGATATGGCTTTCAAGGAGGAGGAAATAGAGTAGGTTGGGGCTATGGAAACAGATTGGCAGGTTTCGGGGCAGAATTTAAAGATGCTTTAATGAAGCCCGGTCCATGGGAAATGTCTTTTATGCCTTTTGGTGAAACTTTACCTTATGAAGACAATCAAGTCACCCTTAATGAAAATGTAAGGGATAAATGGGGATTACCAACTTTGCATATTGATTGTGAGTTCAAGGAAAACGAGCATCAAATGCGTAAAGACATGATGAAGACCGGAAAAGAAATGCTGGAAGTGGCTGGCGGTAAAAATATTGAAGCCGTGAACTTGCCTGCCGTTCCTGGATTTGGAATACATGAAATGGGAACTGCCAGAATGGGGAGAGATCCGAAAACATCCATGTTAAATAAGCACAACCAATTGCATGAAGTGCCAAATGTCTTTGTAACTGATGGCTCAGCTATGACTTCTTCTGCATGTCAGAACCCTAGTTTAACTTATATGGCATTGACCGCAAGAGCAGTAGATTTTGCGGTTTCAGAACTAAAGAAAATGAATTTATAAGATTTAATGGAAATCTCTTTAACTACACCTGCTTTACTATTTCCAGCTATTTCTTTATTGTTGTTGGCTTATACTAATCGATTCTTAGCCTTAGCTAATTTGATTAGGAGTTTGCATGCCCAATATATGACAGAAAAGGATTTGAAAATTAAAGCTCAGATTTCGAATTTGAAAAAGAGGGTAATTCTCATTCGCAATATGCAATTATTGGGAATTTCCTCTTTATTCTTTTGTGTGGTGAGCATGTTCACCATTTATCAAGAGTATCAAATGGCAGGTAGTATCATTTTTGGTTTTTCTTTAGTGCTGTTAATGATTTCCTTATTACTTTCTATAATCGAAATCCAAATCAGCGTAAAAGCCCTAAATATTCAGATGGGGGATATTGAGAAATAGGAATTTATATGATTCTATA
>QNXU01000118.1 GCA_003973485.1 Bacteroidota bacterium
CCCAATAATTGGCAAAAATGCCCCCTATCAAAAACTTTCAACAGAAATTAAGTTAAAAATTCATGATCAGAAAAAAATAAGTGAAACTAGATGTGGAAATCTGAAAATAGCGGCATAAAAAAAGCTGCCCTTTTTGGACAGCCTCTTTTATTTGATATTTACCCAAAAGACCAGCAAGGCCGTCCACAGAAAATTTAGCATTCTTTAATTTGTTCTTCTCTGGATCTAAATTGTAATTATTGGCATTTCGGAAATCTGCTTTTTGTAAATCACAATTTTCAAAGATGGCTCCTGATAAATCTGATTGTTGAAATTGTGAATCACGAAGGTCACATTCGCCAAAGTCAACATCAATAAGTTTAGAATTGATGAATTTTGTTTTTGGGAGTTGAAGTTGGAAAAATATGGAATGATTAAGCTGACAATTTTCAAAGCTTAAGGATAAACCAAAGCTATTGCATTCATCAAAATGAACTCCTAATATTTTACAACCTTTAAATTCAATGGTTTGTAAAGAGGTATTATTCATTTTTACTGAACTTAGATTACACTCTTCAAATTCGCAATCAATAAATTTAAAACCAGATAAATTGCTGTTTTGAAAATTACAGCCAATGAATTTACAGCTATCATATTCTCCTAATTCAATAGGGTTTTGTATAAAATCTTGATTTATAAATGATTCTTCAATTATTATTTCTTCCACTTGATGTCATTTGTTTTTTCATTGTGCAAATTATCATTTTAATCTTTTTTGAAAGCGTTTGGTGCTGCTTTTTGCAATTCACATGACATATATCATCTAATTCGTAACTTTTGTTACGCCTCCATGAATGTTCCTACATTAATTTTGTTTTATCAATTTGGGAAAATGATGGGATGCCTCATTTGAACATATTTTTAAACAAAGTATTAAGATTTAAAAAATTAAATAGAATTATTTATGAGTCAATTATTAGATTGGATTAGTCAGCCTTGGCCATGGTACGTTGCTGGCCCTTTGATTGCATTAGTTATGTTTTCCATGTTGTTTTTCGGTAAATCTTTTGGGCTATCAGCTAATTTAAGAACAATGTGTTCTATTTTAGGTGCTGGTAAGTCCTGTGAATTTTTTGATTTCGATTGGAAAACACAAACATGGAATTTGGTTTTTGCGGCAGGATTAGTTTTAGGTGGATTAATATCCTATTTGTATTTAGGCTATGAACCAGCAGCTAATATTTCTGAAACCACCATTTCCGAATTAAAAGGCTTTGGAATTGAATCTCCAGGAGAAACTGTAGTGCCTTTGGAAATATTCAATTGGGAAAATTTACTATCAGTTCAAGGCTTTATTTTTATGATTGTTGGTGGCTTTTTAGTTGGGTTTGGTACTCGTTATGCAGGTGGATGTACCTCTGGTCATGCAATTTCTGGTTTGAGTGATTTACAACCTGCTTCATTATTAGCTGTTGTAGGCTTCTTTATTGGCGGCCTTTTGATGACCTACTTTATTTTACCACATTTATTGGTAATGTGATTATTCTCAATTTTTAAAAAGAATACGGTCAATGACCAACTTATTATGAAGGCTATAAAGTGCAAATAATATACTGTAGTCTCAGAGTGATAGTAATTTAATTTAATCAAATAAAATAGATGAAATTTTTAAGATATTTATTAATAGGAACAATTTTTGGAATTACGCTTGCAAAAGCTGAAGTTATTTCATGGTTTAGAATATATGAAATGTTCAAATTCCAATCTTTCCACATGTACGGTGTTATTGGTTCTGCAGTGGTTGTAGGAATCATTGTGATTCAAATTATCAAGAGAAATAAATTAAAATCAATAGATGGTGAGAAAATAATTATCGCTCCAAAGCAATTCAGCTGGGCACGGTATTTAATTGGAGGATCCATTTTTGGTTTAGGTTGGGCTATGACTGGCGCTTGTCCAGGTCCCATGTTTATCTTGTTAGGAAATGGTGTAGGTGTAATCTTAGTTGTGATAGTATCTGCTGTTTTGGGAACTTATGTTTACGGTAAAGTAAGACATAAATTACCACACTGATATATTGTGATGCTTTTAAGTTAAGACTGATGTTCTTTTTCCATTATGATAAGGATAATAAGATGTGGGAAAATAATAATCTTAACTTAGAAGCATTACTAAAAACTAAAGGGTCTTCATCATGAGTTGGCCTTCGTTTAACTTAATTATAGGGAAATGGACTTTTTGAAATTGATCAGAATGACAACAGGAGTTATGTCAATCATTCTGGCTATTGTTACCGTACTTTTCGTGGCTTTCATATTTATAGATGAGGCTCCTCAGTGGTTGGGAGTCTCTTCTTCAAATGCCGATAAGGAATGGAGATTACCTAATATTGATTCGGATCTTCCTGAAGGTAAAAAGGGAAAGCAAGTTAAATTTGGCTATTTATTGGCAACTGAATCTCCCAAATGGATGGGACCACAAGTAATCAATAAAGATGAAAGGCTTTATGCTGGGAATAATTTGACCTGTCAAAATTGCCATTTGGAAGCGGGAACCAAACCAGGCTCTGGTTCTTGGGTGGGCGTAACCAATCGTTTTCCTCAATTTAGAGGCAGGGAAAATAAAATTGGAACCATTGAAGAGAGGATTAATGGTTGCATGGAGCGAAGTATGAATGGAAAAGCACTTCCAGAAGATTCTGAGCAAATGCAAGCACTGGTTGCCTATATGGAATGGTTGAGTGATGGAGTTCCTGCAGATACAGCGGATTGGTACAAAGGATTTATAAGTGTTAAAATTCCTGCTGTGAAGGCAGATACTGTTTTTGGTAAACAAGTTTATATCAACGAATGTCAGGTGTGTCATGGAGAAGATGGGCAAGGAACAAAGTTAGCAGATGAACGAAAAGGATATCAATATCCACCACTTTGGGGAG
The DNA here is from genome assembly GCA_003973485.1 of Bacteroidota bacterium. Classification (GTDB taxonomy): domain Bacteria; phylum Bacteroidota; class Bacteroidia; order Cytophagales; family Cyclobacteriaceae; genus Marivirga. The sequence goes on from QNXU01000118.1 coordinate 2,915, forward strand.
GTGATTCCTTCAATCATGGAGCTGGAATGCACAGAGTTTTAACAGCTGCTCAATTTATTAAAGCCAATATGCCGCATCTGATTGCTACAAAAGCAAATCCAAAACTAACGGATGAAGAAGCTTTTCATGTGGCAGCTTATATTAATAGTTTTGATAGACCTCAAAAGCCGAATACGGAAAAAGATTTCCCTGATTTAAAATTGAAGCCAGTTTCTACTGCTTATGGTCCTTGGGATGATCCATTTCCTGCTGAACAGCATAAATTCGGCCCATTTCAACCTATAGTTCATTATTATGATAGTGTTTATCAAATCAAGAAAACCAAATAAATGAAGTTTACTTCTTTACTTATTATATTTTTCACATTACCATTTTTTCTCATTGCTCAAGAAGATGATTCCGAATTAAAAAAAGGGAATTTGAGTGGGCAATGGCGTAATTACTATCTGCATTCTTTTAATGAAGGCGATTTGCAAGATTGGTATGCAGTAGCTTCTGGTTTAAAATTAAAATATACTTATGATTTCAGTAAGAATTGGCAAATCGGAGGGGCTGTTTATAGCAGTTGGAATACGGGTATAAGTAATGTAGAAAGTCTTGACACCACAACTGGAAGAGGGAGTAGATATGTTTCTGGTAATTTTAATGTTCAAGATCTTTCGCAGCGGTTTATAGGGTATCCAGGAGAATTATATGTTCAATATAAAACGGGAAATCATCAAGTGAAAGTGGGCCGGCAAGGCTTCTTTTCTCCTTTTATGAATGGGCAAGATGGTAGAATGATACCAACCCTTTTTGAAGGCGCTTTTTATAAATATGAAGAAAAAGATAAGTTAAAGTTTCAACTGGGAGCCATAAACAGAATTGCTCCTAGAAGTTATAATGGCTTTGAAAATATTGGGCAGACCTTGGGTATTTATCCGGTAGGTAGGAGCATAGATGGACAAGGAAATGAATATCGAGAAAACTCTCATTCGGATTATGTGGCTCTACTAAATATGGATTACCAATTCAAAAATTTAAAGATTGAACTTTGGGATTATTATGTAGACAATATTTTTAATGTGTTATATGTAAAGCCAACTTATAATTTAAAGAACTCAGGTTTATCTGTAGCTTTTGAATGGCTTTTACAAAATAGAGTAGGAGATGGTGGAAATGCTGATCCGGCATTGCAATATGTTCAAAATAAAACTGCCCAGATTTTTGGCGCTCAAATTTCACATTCCATTCCAAATGGTAAAATCAGTTTGGGTTATGATCATATAACTGGACAAGGAAGGTTTTTATTTCCAAGAGAGTGGGGGAGAGAGTTTTTATTCAGCTTTCAGAAACGGGAAAGAAGCGAAGGATTTGGAGATAATCATGCGGTGGTGCTCTACTACCATCAAAATCTTAAATTTTCTGATCAAAAGCTAAAGTCTATTCTCAGTTTAGGTCATCAATGGCGACCAGCTGTTACCGAGCCGAACCGTAACAAATATGCAATTCCCAATTATATGCATATCAACTTAGATTTATTTTATGAAAATGCTAAATGGAAAGGCTTTAAACCTGAACTGTTACTGACTTACAAACATGGAACAGGCGACTTCCCTGATAATCCAGTTTTTATCTTGAATAAGGTGAATTTGTTTCTGATTAATGCGATAGTGAATTATAATTTTTAAGGTAGTGAGTTATTTAGTAATTTCTATCGCCATCCTCTGGATGGTGATGATTACTGGCTCCTCTGGAGCAAATTAATAGTTCCTTAGACTAGCCATGAATAGTAGCAAGGAGTTCTTTCAATCAATTCTATAGTGGATTATAATCTTTAACAAAAAAAGACTTCCTCTCGGAAGCCTTTTCAACATGAAACACTATTAAAGTGTAAACTACGGAAACGGTATTTTCTAGGGTTGAATCAAAAACCTGTCAGGTTTAGTTAGCATAATTAGCATTAAATATATAATTGGTGTACTGTTAAATTAGTTAAACCTGACAGGTTTCTTTTAAGCTACTAAAATTGTGCCTCTTCAGTTGAGCCTTTCAGCGCAGTAGTAGAAGATTTCCCTTGGGTAACGGCATTCTGAACGGCATCAAAATAGCCTGTACCCACAAAAGCTTGATGTTTTACTGCTTTGAACCCTTGTTTTTGTAGAGCAAATTCTCTCTGCTGCAATTCTGAATAACCAGCCATTCCTTTGTTTTTGTAGGCTGTAGCCAATTCAAACATGGCGGTATTCAAGGCATGGAATCCTGCCAATGTGATGAACTGGAATTTATAGCCCATTTCAGCTAATTTTTCTCGGTACTCCAACATTTCACTTTCGGTCAGTTTTGCAGCCCAATTAAAGGATGGTGAGCAATTATAAGCCAACATTTTATCTGGATATTTTTCCTTGATAGATTGTGCAAATTCTCTTGCTTCACCCAAGTCAGGATGAGAAGTTTCACACCATACCAAGTCAGCATAGGGAGCATAAGCAAGTCCTCTGTTGATGGCTTGTTCCAATCCGTTTTTCACGCCAAAAAAGCCCTCATCAGATCTTTCGTCAGTTAAAAATGGTCGATCTCTTTCATCTACATCAGATGTCAATAAATTAGCAGCATCGGCATCCGTTCTGGCAATAATGATAGTTGGAACTCCCATAACATCAGTAGCCAATCTTGCAGAAATTAATTTATTGATGGCTTCCTGAGTTGGAACCAACACCTTTCCTCCTAAATGTCCACATTTCTTAGCGGAGGATAATTGATCTTCAAAATGAACTCCGGCAGCTCCAGCTTCTATCATGCCTTTCATTAATTCGAAAGCATTTAAGTTTCCACCAAAGCCTGCTTCAGCATCCGCTACAATCGGGGCCATCCAATGGATATCGCCTTCTCCGCTAACCGACTGAATTTGATCAGCTCTAAGCAAAGCATTGTTAATTCGCTTCACTACATTCGGAACACTGTCTGCAGGGTATAAACTCTGGTCAGGATACATTTGTCCTGCAAGATTAGCATCTGCTGCAACCTGCCATCCGCTTAAATAAATGGCTTTTAAACCCGCTTGAACTTCTTGTATGGCTTGGTTGCCCGTTAAAGCACCTAAGCCAGAAACAAATTCTTCTGTTTTTAACAAATCCCACAATCTTTCAGCACCTAATCTGGCTAAGCTGTGGTCGATTTTTACGGTACCAGCTAATTTAACCACCTCTTCGGCAGTGTAGGTACGTTCTACGTCTTTCCATCTTGGGTTAGTGTCCCAATCTGTTACTAATTGATTAATCATTCTCCGCAATTTATCGCTCTTAGCGATTTTAGAAATGCCATTCTCCCTTTTTTCAATTTCCTTAA
>QNXU01000082.1 GCA_003973485.1 Bacteroidota bacterium
TATCTTTTCTCATGTTTGTTTATCCCAGCAAATAAATCAAAGTGATACGCTTGTTCGGGAAGCAAAAATTCAATCAATAGTGGAGGGTAATAGTGTGAGCTTTGATGTGGATACCCCACCTTTAATTCCAATATCAGGTGCTCCTAAAGGATATTATACTTTTTTCTGGGAATTTGGAGATGGTGAGTTTAGTCAAGAAGAAAATCCGGAACATACTTACAAAGAGATAGGGGATTATAATGTGAAACTTTGGGTTACGAATAATTATGATGCAGGAAAAACCCCTGCCACCAGACCTGAAAGTGTGAAAATCGATAAGGTTGATTCTGTATCTAATGCTTCAGCTTCTCTTTTGGAAGATGGTGTTATAATGGATTTCACTAAAAATAGAGAGCCCATTCCGAATGAAGATTTAGTGGTGGTATTAACTTATAAGAATCCTTTTGATGAATTAATGGATGGTCAGCTATACTTTTTCTATAATGAAACGAAATATAAATCGGATAATTTTCAATTAACTGATATTAGAACTTATCATGGTGAATATCCAATTGTCAATGAAGATAGAATAGCTGATATTAACACTAATTCTTTTCAGTCGATGCTGGCTTTTAATGATGTAGAACCATTTAGAGCAGCCCATTTAATGCAAGACACCACCGATCAAGAGAAGCTTCAAAAGAAAATTGAAGAGTCTGAACATAAATTTAAGGGAATGAAGCAAATTGGGTTTTCTGATTTTCAGCCAGGGGAAGAAAGGAATATTTTCTTTCAATTAAGAACTACTCCTGAAATGTTGAAAGATACTAGTGCCATCATAAGTATCAGAGGTATTTATGTTCCGAATTCTAATTCTGCCAATCATAGTGTGAAGGAAATGGAAATGGAAATTGTAACTTCTCACGATCCCAATAAAATGACCACAAATGCTAATTTGATGGATTTTAGAAATCGGAACCAAAAGGATTTTAAGTATAAAATCCAGTTTCAAAATAATGGCGAGGGCCCTGCAAATACCGTCCGCTTAGAGACCGATGTTCCGGAAATATTTGATCAAGAGGGAATGGAACTATTGGACTTTTATCCTAAATGTGAAATTTGTCCTGAAGAAGATGTGGCTTATAGTTGCCTGGATACTACCTTTTTAGAAAACAAGATCATATTTACCTTTAAAAACATCTATCTGCCGGGAAGTAATCAGAAAGGAGTGAATTCTTATGATTCCACTAAAGGTTTTGTGAGCTATAAAATCCCGCTTAAGGGCAAAATCAAGAAGCAAAAAACGCAGAGCCAAACGGCTATTTATTTTGATAATAACGATCCTATTATTACTAATTATGCGACCACTCGTTTCACGCCTGGTCTTTCAATTGGAGTAAAGGCAGGTATCATGCGAATCGGTAGTTTAGAAAACTATCAAGAGTGGTTTTTAGGCGCAACACTTTCAAGTTATCAAGCATTCAAGGGCTATTTGCAATCAGAAGTGATGATTGGATTTAATAACTATTCAAGCAGCAGAACATTTACTGAGAGAACTCAAAGGGATGAATTTTTTGTGGATTTTTATGATTATGATGAACAATCAGAGTTTCAAAATTTAAGCTTCTATTTAGTCCCAACATCCTATCGATATAATTTGACGGATTTCTTGGCAGTAGGGGCTGGTATCCAAGTGAAATGGGATATTCGCTCTACAGAGGAGCGGGAAACTACAGGTGAATATACAGAGGTAGTAGAGTCTGAGAATTTTGAACGAAGAGATCCTGAGCAAGATACCTTTATCCAAGAAACAAAATCTAACACATTTACTAATTTCAATACCGCAGCCTTCGTTGATGTAAATGTTGGGATGGCGAGAATTGGACCAAGCCTTGGATTTCGTTACCATCTTTATTTTAAAGCTCCAACTCATCAATTACAGTTCTATGCTATATGGAAATTTTAGAGTTTTATGAAAATTGAACTACTAGGCAGGACATCTTTAATTTTCTCAATAGCAGTTTTATTAGTTTGTGCTTTTAACATTAAAATAAACGCCCAAAATTTAAGCGATAGCATTTACCATGATTTAGATGAGTTAGTTGCTGATTACCCTTCTTTAACCTCAATCAATACCTATCAATTAAAAATTAAGGAAGAATATTCAAACTTAAATACAGATGAAGAGAGAATGGCTTTGCTCATTATGCACTGTAATTTGGGTTATTATTTAAAAGAATACGAAAAGCATTATGATGCTATCCATCACTACCAAAAGGCATGGAGTCTTTATAATAATTATGATTTAACTAACTATGATATTATTGAATATTGCCTGAAACCATTTGGGAATCTTTTAACCATCACAGGAAATTTTGCTGATGCTGAAAACATAATTAAACATTATATGAAATTGGCTAAATCACAAAAAAAGGAGGATGTTTATACTGCTGGAGTGATAAATTTATCGGTGGTTTACAATAATATTGGCAATTATCATGATGCACTTGAATTACTGGAAAATCATCTTGAAAAAGAAACCATTTCGGAAGCGCAAAAGGGATTGATTGAGAATAATATTGCTACGAATTTATTGGCTCTTGAAATGCATGATGAAGCTAAAAGGAGTATTGAAAGTCAAAAGAATAAATCTGTTTCAGGCCTTAAAACTAAAGCTCAATTATTAATAAAAGAGAAAGAATATGCTGCTGCAAGAAAAGTTTTTGATGAGATTGAATTGCTTCTAATTGAAAGAAAAAGCCCTCGTCAATTAGCTAAATTCTATGTAGAAAAAGCTAGTTTTCATTTTTATATTTCAGAAAAAGATAGTGCACTTACATTACTTCATAATGCATTCAGATTATTACTTCCAGGCATCGAACTTGAAGAAGTTAAGCAAAATAGCTCCCTTCTTTATCCTGAGAATACATTTATTGATATTTTTGACGGGCTTGCTGAATATTCTGAGGGATTAAATAATAAGCTCAACTATTATGATTTAAGTTTTTATGTATCGGGCTTATTAATGGATAAAATTAATGATTCACAGTCGCAATTGATTTTTCAAACCTCCAATAGAAAAAGGAGTGAAAAATGTTTACGATTATTATTTAATGAATTTCAAGATTCAAATAATGACTCATTAATTTGGAGGGGCTTGAAATATGCAGAACAAAATAAAGTCAGGGTTTTGAAAGGCTCTTTAAGTAGAAAATCATTAATCGAACAATACCCAAACGATAGCTTACTCAAATATCAAAAGCAAATTTTTGAAGAACAACAATCATTAATAGGCGAATTAGTTCGAAAGCAATTTTCAAATCCTAATGACAAAAAGGAATCGATGCTTAGCCAAAAGTTTATTGCTTTAAGCATTAAGATTAGTGAAACGCAAAACTTAATAAATGAAAAATATCCTCATTCCGCATTAAGAAATAAAATAAAGTTTGATTCTCTGCAGAAACAATTACAAACCGATGATGCTCAAATGCTTTACTATTTCTTTGGGGATGAGGATTTGTATTCCTTTAAAATTGATCAATCAAATATTAGTTGGGTTAAAAATAGGGTTGGTGATGATTTTAAAGATGAATTGGTTCAGTTTATTCAATTGTTTGAATCTCCTTCACTCATAAATAATGATATTCAGTATTTTGTAAGCCAGTCATTTAAGTTTAATCAGCTGTTGGGGAATGACATCAATGAGAAGCATAGAAACTTGATAATTATTCCTGATGGTTTGCTAAGCTTCTTGCCATTTGAACCTTTAATGAAGGAAGAAATAAACCATAGCAATTTCAATAAAATGCCATTTTGGTTAAAGGATCATACTATTTCATATAATGCTTCACTCGACTTTTACCAACAAAACAAAACAGAAATCAGCTTAGAAAATATCTATGGAGTTTTTCCAATTTATAAAAATACAGATCGATACTTAAAGAGTTCTGAAAAAGAAGCAGAAATGATTCGTGATAAATTTAATGCTAAAATAGATCAAAATGAAAATGCGACAAAATCCAACTTTTTAGATCATGCTAATCAATTTGATGTCTTAGATCTATCCGCCCATGCTTCAGGTGGAAGTTTTTCAGTCCCTGCTTATATTGAATTTATAGATGATGTGTTGCTATTGCCAGAGCTGTATGCTCAAAGTTTAGAGACAAGTTTGGTAGTATTAAGTGCTTGCGAAACAGGTGTTGGGAAAATAATTAAAGGGGCAACACCCATGAGTTTGGCAAGAGGTTTTCATTTTGCAGGGGCGAAAAATATTTTAATGACCCAATGGAAAGTGAATGATTTTGCCACTTTCAACTTGATGAATCATTTTTATGAGGATTTGCAACGCAACAAATCGCCTGCTATTTCCATTCGGAAAGCAAAAATCTCCTATTTAGATGATAAATCAATTAATAATTTAGAAAAATCGCCTTATTATTGGGCTGGTTTTACCTATTATGGAAAACCGATTAATGGAAATCAAACAGATGCTAATTTCAAATTTTTATACATTGCCATTTTGTGTGTCATCATCCTTCTGTTTGGATTTTACGCATCTAGGAGCGTTCAAAAAAAGCAATAATGTCCATATTTCATTTTAAGAAATTCTCTGTTCAGCAGAAAAATAGTCCGGCTAAAATTACTACCGATGCTACATTATTTGCCGCTTCACTTCAAATTCCTCCTGATGTAAAAAATGTATTGGAAATAGGGACAGGAACAGGGGTTTTGTCATTAATGATAGCCCAGCGGTTTTCAGACATTAAAATTGACGCAGTAGAAATAAATCCTATAGCACATGATGAAGCTCAAAATAATTTTAATGATTCTAAATGGAGTGATCGCTTAAAAGTTGTTTTAAAAGATTTTAACGAATTTGAATCGGAGCGTAAATATGATTTAATCTTTTCTAATCCGCCCTTTTTTAAAAACAATTTACAATCTCAAAGTAATAAGGGTAAAAACACAGCTTATCATACTAACCTACTATCATTTGAAGCTCTTGCAAAGGGAGTAAATTTACATTTAGCGGAAAAGGGGGAAGTTCATATTATGCTCCCTTATTATGAAATGTCTCTATTTGAAAAAGAAATGCAGGCAGTTGGTTTTCAATGTAAAAGAAGAATTGAATTAAGGCATCAGGCTGAAAGTAAAATTATCAGGCTTTTTAATGTATACAATAGGGGGGAAGAAGAGAGAGTAAATATAGAAAAGGAAGTAATTATAGTGAGGGATGAAAACAATAATTTTCATCCCTCATATATCAAATTAATGAAAGATTTTTTGACTATTTTTTAATTGTCAATTTCTCTTTCAGTTTCATTAAAGCTTATACCCATTTCATGTAATTCTTCTAAAATTGGGGCGTAAATCTCTTCTTTAATGGGTACTTGCACACCCCTTAATTTTATTTTTCCATTTAGGATGTTTTTAATGGCAATGCCTAATGGCCAACCTACTGTTTTCGACATGGCAGTTTCTTTTTGGTCATCACCTATAGAAACAATGGACGAATCCAATTGATACTTTTTACCATCCAATTCATATTCAAATTGGTGTTGCATAACAATCATATCCTTATCGTCAGGATCCAAGCTCATTTTTTCTTCCATTATGGCTTGCATGACCTGAGCAGGGCTTCCTTCTGTAATTGGGACTTGCTTGTTCTCAAAAATGCCCATCCATTCCAATCTTTTGAAAACATCAGAATCTTTTTTGATGTTAAGGCTTTCGCATAATTTATCTTCTACTGAAGTTGATTTGTCATATTTTAGAAATGCATTAATAAAGTCTCTCTTCGACATTTCTTCCAAGCCTTCCATTTTGTAAGTGTCGTCTGTAACTCCTAATTGGACAAAGACATCCCAAGCATCACAAAACCCTGCTTTTCTGAAAGTTCCTCTAATCAAAGTAGGAATATCTTCTATTCCATAAACTTTTCGATATGCCAAGGAATCTCTGTTAGGGTAGCCTTCAAATCCACCTAATCCTTCTACTTCAATATTCTCGTATCTGCTGAATAATTTGTGGTAAGGAATGTATTTGTATCTGCCATTTCTTATGAATCGGGCAGTTCCTTGTCCTGCTAAAACAACATTTCTAGGGTTCCAGGTAAATTTATAATGCCAAGGATTGTTATCACTTTCAGGTGAAACCAAACCTCCCGTATAAGATTTAAAAG
>QNXU01000151.1 GCA_003973485.1 Bacteroidota bacterium
AATTTCCCAATGCGTTTCACCATATTTGGTGCACTAATTTTATTGGCTACCTATCTCAATAAGAGTTTCCGAAAATTGAGACCCTTTTTAGAACCCACTTATTGGAGTGGTTTAATCATCTTCTTTATGTCCCTTTGGTTCTTAACGATTTTCGGGAATTATAGTAGCTATGAAAAGTGGTTGGAAATTAGACAATATTATTTGTGGTGGTATAGCCTTATTTTATTGATTGCTAGCCTGGGAGCAATCATAATTGGAATCAAGAAGGAGGACAGTTTGCTTAAAAACATAGGCATCACCTTCATATTCTTAAATCTTTATACTCGCTATTTTGAATATTTTTGGGATGAGCTCCATAAGGCCTTATTCTTTGCCATTATAGCAGTTTCATTTTGGTTAATAGGCAAAAAAGCTGAAAAGATTTGGGACAAAGAAGGGAAGCAAATGTAAATATTCCAATCATCTATTCCCCACTTTTTGATACCAATTAGTTTACCATAATTTCCTTGCGGTAAGGTATGGGCAATTCAATTCTAAAACTTGCGGATTTATTTTCTTCCAAATGGATTTGCCCTCCTAGTTTTGAAACTGCCATTTTAACACTATAAAGACCTAAACCAATTCCTCTTTTATGTTCCGTTGCTACAAAAAACATATTAAAAATCTTATCTCTAAGTTCAGGGTTTATCCCTAATCCAAAATCTTCAAAAATTATCTGATAAGTATTGTCTTTTTTGTTTTTAGTGAATTCAATAACCACATTAGGTTTCTCAGTATGCTTTGAAAATTTGATAGAATTATTAATCAAGTTTGAAAAAACTACTTTTAAGTGAATGAAATCTGTTAATATATCTTCATCAGAAGCTATCAATTCAATATTAATGAACTGCTGCCAATCTTCATTATCAGGTATATTTTCTTTAGCAGCTTCAATTATTAATCTACGAATATTATAATTTTGAATTTCAACTTTTTGCTGTTTTAGCTTATTAATTTTTTGGAGATTGAATAAAATATTATTCATTCTTTCTGCTGTTTCATTTACTTTGGAAAAATAAAACTTTGAAGCCTCCTCATCGGTTTCTTTCATTGCCAAATAACAAAGCCCCAAAATTGTAGAAACAGGTCCTTTTAAATCGTGAGCTGCTCGGTAGAAAAAAGTGTCAAATTCGTGTTTAGCAATTTTCAAATCATTATTGGTTTCCCTGAGTTCACGAGTTCTTTCATCTACCATTTCCTCCAATTGAAGATTAGATAATTTCAGTTCATCATTTTGCTTTTGAATAATTGCATTCTTTTGTGCGATTTCTTCCTTCTGATCTAACACCAAAGACTGATTTTTAACTAATCGCATATTAGTAATCTCTAACTCTGAAGTACGTTCCTCAACTTTGGCTTGTAATTTCTTTCTTGCTCTCTTCAAGTACCTTATTCTCAATTGAATATATGTTAAAATGATTACAATTAGTAAGACCACAAAAAGTACTCGAAACCAAGGAGTTGCCCAAAAAGGTGGATTTACATTTATATAAAGCTCTTTAATGTTAGCTGACCATTTTCCATCAGAATTTGTTCCTTTTATCATTAAATTATATTCACCTGGAGGTAAATTAGTAAAAGAAAAATGTCTCCTGTTTTTATTATAAATCCAATCTTTATTAAAACCATCCAGCATATAAGCATACTCAATTTTATCAGAGTTACTCAAATCTGTAGAAGCAACTTCAAATGATATCAAATAATCGTTATGATCTAATAAAATGGAATCCACTGCAAAATCATTAATATTTGTTTCACCATTTTCGCTTGTCACATTTACAGAGACTATATTAATATTGGGTTCATAATTACTTTCTGTTAGTTTGTCTGGATTAAATACATTCAGCCCATTGTAGCCCCCAGCAAAAATTCTTCCGTCTTTCATAGTGGAAATAGCCCTTCTGACAAATTCCTCACCTTGAAGTCCATCAGAACTGTCATAATTTTTAAATTGCTCTGTATCTGGATTAAAAAATGAAATTCCTTTGTATGTGGAAATCCAAAGGTTTCCATTTAAATCCACTGCTAAGCCTGCAATATTGTTATTAACTAAACCATCATTCTCTGTATAGGATTTAAAATAAATCCTACCATCATTTGACTCTATCATCTTAGCCAAACCTCCTCCACCAGTACCTATCCAAATGTTATTTTCATTATCCTCAACAATTGTTCTTATTAAATTATAATTGATGCTATTAGAATCATTTTTGTTGTATCGATAATGTTTAAAATTATCAGTTTCTGGTTGATATAAATCCAACCCAAAATCAGTACCTAACCAAATACGGTTTTTACTATCTATAAATATTTTATGAACTCGATTATTGGAAAGAGATGAAGGATTATTTACATCATGCAGATAACGTTTAAATATTTCTTTTTCTTTATCAAAAATAACTAAGCCACCATCTCCTAATAATCCGATCCACAATTTCCCATCTGGAGCTTCTGCAATACTTTCAATAAAATTGGTGGTAATTGAAGTAGTATCATCTTTAATATTTGTGTAAGACTTTAATTCACCTGTGTCTCTATTATATTTTGACAAACCAAAATTCCATAATCCAACCCAAAGTATTTCTTCCGAATCCTCAAACAAAAGCCAGCCTCTATCATCAGGATATTCTGATTCACTGCTAAGGACCTGTTTAAATCGTAGCTGCTCTTCCTCTTCTAAAACAAGATCAATTCCTGCATCATTTGCTACATAAATGTCTCCTCTACTATCTTCAAAGATGTAGTTCACAGCATCACTAGAAATACTATATGGATTATTCTCATCATGCTGATAAAGATCAAATTTCTTTTGATTTAAATTAAAGGAACATACGCCTCCTCCATGAGTTCCCAACCAATAATTCGAGGATTTATCTTGAAAGATTTCAACTATATTGCTAGAGGGTAAAGCACTTGGGTTATATTTTCCTTCTTCAAAATGATACTTCGTTTTAAAATTATAGTCTATAAAAAAGAGTCCAGAACCAAAGGTACCTAGCCAAATGCCCCCTTTACCATTTGGATAAATTTTTCTAGCATAAATATCATTTTGACCAATAAATTTTAAGTCAATCTGCTCGAATGCATCTTCATGTGGCTTTTTATAAAATAAGCCCCCCATTTTAGTGGCTACCCATAGAACTCCATTTGAATCAAAATACAAGTCTCTAATGTCATCATCCATAAGTCCATTCTGGCCTTTTTGAAATAATTCTACTTGGGATGTTTTTGTATTTACTCTATGAAGCCCTTCTCTTGTTCCAACCCATAGTTCATTACTGCTTTCAGCTTTGGATATACAATAAACAACTGGGTTATTTAATGCAGGAAAGTTTTCAGGATGTGTAAATTGATTTGAAAATTCTTCTGTATTTAAATTAAATTTATTTAATCCATTTTTAGTGCCTAGCCAGTATACAGAATCTGAGAGTTGATAAATTGAATAGACCACATTATTGCTAATAGAATTAGGGAGGTCATTGTCATGAACGAAATGTTGAAATTTTGATTGTTTATCAAATTTATTCAGTCCTCCTCCGTAAGTTCCTATCCATAAATTTCCATTTTTATCCTCAACAATATCTTTAACATAATTATTGCTAAGGCTGGTTGAATCGTCTATTTTATACTGAAAAGAAAGGAAATTCTGACCATCATATCTATTTAGCCCGTCTTGAGTTCCTAACCAAAGAAAGCCATTTTTGCCCTGATATATAGTTTCTACTATATTTTGAGACAAACCATCACTTACATTTAAATGATTAAAATCAGTATTTCCTAACTGATACTGTGCCAGAACGGAAAAGCTTAAAAATTGTACTATTAACAGATATAAAAATCGCATAATTGGTTCAATAAGACTTCAAAGTAGGATATTATCTTATTAAAATCAACCATTTTCGACTAACTGTTCATTCAGTACTATAAAGGTATGATTGTATTATTTCGGAAATTATAGTTCAGCAGATTTATCTAAAACCAATTTTATTAAGGAGTCAATCGTTTTGTCAGAATTTTTTGAAAACTGATGGGTCATTCTATTGGCCACAATGGCATTACAACTTAAAACCTCATGTCCTAATAATCTTCCCATTGCATAATAGCCAGCAGTTTCCATTTCAAAATTGGTCAACCATAAATCACCATAATGAAACATAGACAAACTCTCTGCTATTTTAGGAAAGCGAATTGGAGTTCTTAATTGTCTACCCTGTGGTGCATAAAAACCAGGGCATGTTACGGTATTACCGATATTCATACCATCTGAAAAATGCTTTAGTAAGCTTGACGAACCTTCTACGCAATAAGGTCTAAATGGTAAACCAACTTCTAATTGCAAAGCGGATTCAACATTAGACTCCGCCTCAGTTCGTTCTAAAGGATAGAAATGCATCAAAGTATCCAATCCAATGGCATATTGAGAAGCGAGTAAAGAGTCAACAGGCAAATCTTGCTGTAGTCCACCTGAAGTACCAATTCGGATAATTTTTAGTGATTTTTTCTTTACCTTATTTTCCCTTTTCTTAAGATTTATATTAGCAAGAGCGTCCAACTCAGACATCAAAATTTCAACATTATCAGTCCCCATCCCCGTGGACATAACTGTAAGTTTTCGCCCTTTGTAGATTCCCGTATGCGTGATAAATTCCCTTTTGTTCATTTCAAAAGTAATTTTATCAAAGTACTGACTCACTTTATGCACTCTTGAAGGATCACCTACAGTGAGGATTACATCTGAAATATCCTGAGGCCTTAAACTCAAATGATAGACGGAACCGTCTTTGTTCAATATTAATTCTGACTCAGGATATTTATTCTCCATTTTAAAACTTTTAATGATGTGATTCAAATAACTGTTGATTAGACCAGTCAGTTTTACTTAAATTATTCCTTATCGATTCCAGTCGGTGTGCCACCGATCAGGATTGAACTCATGGTTGATAGCACACCAACCACTTAAAGTCAAGTTGAAAACCTGACAAGGTTCTAAATCAATTTTATTTCACTTTTTCTACTTTCCCTTGAAATCCCTTATAAGGATCATAACCATTGGTATTCTTTTGATAATAGCCTGTTCCATTATATTCTCTTTTTTCAGGATGCTCTTTGCATTCTTGTGAACAAGCTCCTTCCATTTCCCAACCGCATTTTTCACAAATTGGCACATGAACGTTACATGTTGGGTTTGCACAGTTCACCATGCGGTCTGATTTTGTGCCACAAACATAACATTCTGATACTACCTTAGGGTTTACTTTATTGACGTCAACTGAAAGTCTATTATCAAAAACATAACACTTTCCTTCAAAATCTTCTCCTTGAGCCTCAATACCATATTTGATAATTCCACCATGCAATTGATACACATTATCAAATCCCTGTTCTAGTAAATAAGCACTTGCTTTTTCACACTTGATTCCTCCTGTGCAATAGGTGACTATCTTTTTACCTTTATATTGCTCAAGTTCATTTATTTTTTCTGGAAAGTCTCTAAAATTCTCAATATCTAAGGTAACTGCATTCTTAAATCTTCCCAATTCATGTTCATAATTGGAACGAACATCTAATATCACAATATCCTCTTCATTCTTAATCATTTCCCTGAATTGCTCTGGCTCAACGTAAGCCCCTGTTTTTACACGGGGATTAATGTGAGATAAACTTGAGTGAACAATTTCAGGCTTATGCCTAACATTCAGCTTCTTAAAGGTGTGTTCAGGATGAAAATCTTCTTTGAAATCAGTATCTGCAAATCGAGGATCTGCTTTTACTCCTTTCATGTATTCGTCTACATTTTCTGTGGTACCTGAAACAGTTCCGTTTAGTCCCTCTTTTGAGATAATAATTCTACCTCTTAAATCGAGTTCTAAACACATTAAATGATGCTCATCCCTGAATTGATCAGGGTTCTCTATTTCCGCATAGCAGTAATAAAGAATTACTTTGTATTGGTTTTCTGTATTTTCCATAATTTCCTCCTTAGTGTAAATAAGGTGATTTTATAAATTAATTAATTTTCAATCGTTTGCGCAGGGTTTCCAAAAACGGTTTCTCCGTCTTTCACATCTCTAATCACCACTGAACCAGCTC
>QNXU01000415.1 GCA_003973485.1 Bacteroidota bacterium
AGCGCATCGGCAATCACCGTTTGGATCTTTTCGATCAGGTATTCTACTTCTGCGAATTCGTCATCGGTATATTCATCTGTAGATACCGAAATATTTTCTGAAGCTTCATTTTGCAGAGTGGGATGATGATCAGGAAAACCGGGACACGGGGATGTCTTTTGGGGGAGTTTTCGTTTTCCTGCCAACAGGGCTTTAAGGTTACCGGAAAAATACCGTACCCCAACAAACAAATAATAAATAGCTAGTAGTATGGAGACCGCCAACAGGTAGTCTGTCCATGAAATCTGGGTAAACATACGCCTCTCATTTTATCGTTCTACAATTCAACTCGGCATTTAATGTCGGGTCGTTTACATTAATCTCGATAGCAAAGAAACGAAGGCAGGCAGGGCGCTACAAGTCCAACTTTTGGCTGGAACCTTTTTGTAACCATTGGAACCTTAATGAAATAGATGTCTTTCGTGAAGAGATTATTCAAAAAAAAAAAGAACATTCTTAAAAAGTTCTCTTTTGTAACTATGATATGGAAAAATGATTTTTATGGCTTTATCAGTTTCCATTTGCCATCTGTGAAACGTAGTGTAGCGGAGCGATCAATCGGTTTGGAAAAATCACGTTTCATCAAGACAGAAAATGGGGTGATATTGGTACAGGTTACTGTATAAGTCACCGGGATAGATGTTTTTCCATTGGATTCAGAACTGTTTCCGAGTTTGATGTTATCTATGGTTTCTTCTGCAATCTTTACTTTTTGAATGTCGAGCTTCCTTTCCTTTGCTGTAGGTTTAATCAGATACGGTTGGGCTGCTTCGGTAAAAGAGATTAACGGTGAACCGATATCTTTTAATTTTTGTGTTTTTTGAATGGCAACCATTCCTTTCTCATCAAGCTTTAAATCCAGCAACTTTTTAGCATGAGCAGGATCACTACAAAAGATTTCATAATCAATAGTACGTGGAAAGTTTAGATCATCATTGATTCTTTTTAAGACAGTCTCCTTATCAGGTTTTTGATTTGTTTGACATCCAATCACAGGGATGATAATGAATATGAGAAATAGTTTTTTCATAGTATAGTGGTTTTAATATTCTTTGATTTTTTTAATAATTCGTTCCAGGGTTTCAATGGCTATTTGTTTGTCTCGTTCTTCTGCTACATACGATTTGCTACGCATGCCATCGTAGGACAGGTCTTCTTTATAAGGGGTTGATAAATGGGGTACTATAGTTTTAAATACCTGGCTCATTGACTTTGCAACCAATATTCGTAGCTCATCGGAAGCACGAAGGATAAGCCCTATCTGGTCAGTAGAAAGCATACAAAGCACTTTCTGCTTCTCCTTTGCGGTTGATTGCTTTTCTACTGGGTTTTCCTTTTTACTTTGCAGCGGGACAACTGATAGATGTAATTTCTTTTCTAGGTAAAGAATCTCTTGTGTAAACCAATTTCCCAAAATTGTTTCCAGATCATGATAGTTAGGGTTCAGTACTAAACTTGGCTTGCGATGTAATTGGTTGAAAGCTTTGTAATAGTATAGCAATCTATCCATTTTCTCAATAGAATTATCACAGCTATTAATACACTGAGAAATACGTTCAGTAAGTAAATTAATGTAGCCTTTACTGTTGAAATTTAAATAGATTAGTAGCTCATCAATAGGAGAAAAAGCTTTATTATTTACTGAATTCCAATCTATTTCTTCCAACCCCCGTACCAGATCTTTTTTGTAAAAAATATCTCTAAAAGCTATTTTATATCTCAAGTTGGTGTCTGTAAAACGATATAATCTCTTTAATACAATATCCATAACAGGATTTGTAATTCTTTTATGTTTTGATTTTAATCTATCCAATTTTTTCCTGAGCTCTTTACGTGTTACCGAAAGATAGGTTTCTGGGACCTCTTCTTCAGGGCTTAGATAATTGGCAAAGTGGGTTTCTATGAAAGAAAGAAGTTCGTCAATATTTACAAGTAAGCTCTTATAGGTATTCTTTAAAATTAATTTCCTTGGGATTGCCGCTTTTTGATTTTCTAGAGTTTGATTTAATAATATGATAAAGGAAGAGTGGTATTGTTTGATAAGCAGTTTTATTTCATTTTCCTTGTTTGTGGAAAAGACCTGGCTTTTTATGAGTAGTTGTAAACGAAGATTTTCTTCAGAAATTCGAAGGATAATATTATTTAACTGCACATCGGTAATTGCCCCTATATCTGTTTTGGAGGGGTTGAGCGTGACTGTAATAAGTAGATCGAGCCATTCAAGTGGATATGATTTGTTTGCATTTTTCAAGATAATTCATTTGCGGACTCTATTCTTACAGTTAATTATATATTCTTCCTTTTTATAATATTCAGGTTGTTTTATAGGATTATAAATTGATTCTATCCATAGGATTGCCAGGAAATGATATCACTAAAAAACGTAGGTATTCTGAGTGTCTATTACAAATTTTATGAAATTGTTTTTTTTCAATTTTAATCCCTTCATTTTGTTTTACAACAATTTCTTTTTTGTTGAGTAGAAATGTTGCAACGCCTTCAAGAATATAAAAGAATTGCGCAGTTTCATTATGATAATGTGTTTGTTCTTCCGTATTTAGTGGCATTTTTTCTTCTTTGATGATGACTTGGTCTGATTGTATTAATGTCCAGGCATCACAATGATTTCCCCATGTGTAGTGAGGGGTATTTTCTGTATTTGTAATCATAATTTTTAGAGGTTATAAGTCATCTGTATAATGTCTTTTGCTTTTCTCCTGTGAAAATTTTCGATTGTTGTAATCTCCTGATTTATTTCTGGCTATGGATAATGTATTCCACGCTTCGTTTTTCAGCATTTTGGCAATGAAAACCATCTGACCAATATGATATGGGTAGTGAGCTAATTGTCTATTAATGGCTTCTACTACGGTATGGCCATCATTCCGTATATAAATAATTTTTTCCAAGTCTTTTTCTGATAATTGTTCAAGCGTAGTTAAGAGACATTCCCATCCTTTATTCCAATAGTTCATCATTTCTGTTTTGTTCAAAAATGAATTCGTAAATTCAGAATCCCTATTACGCCAGCCCTTTTCTCCATCTGTGGTTAGAAAATCGGTAAATCTTGATAACATATTTCCAGCAATATGATTTACTAGAATGGCGATGCTATTGCTTTCTTCATTGTATTGCCAAAACAATTGTTCTTCAGTTAGTTGTTCCATCGCTTTTTCTCCTAACATTTTATAATAGAGAAACTGTTTTTTAATGCTTTCCAAATAACTATTCATCTCTTTTGGTTTTGATTATATTTTTTAATTCTTTAACGGAGCAAATACCTACACCTATCCCTTTCAATTCATCGATACCTTTGGGGTAAATTCCGGAGATAGTCTCAGGAACAATACTAATATGGTAATCTCTTTCACTAGCTTCATATATGGTAGCTCTGGGGCAATTGGGGAAATTGCAGCCTGCAATCAACAACGAATTGATTTGATGACTGGTAAGCCAATCATCTAATTGTGTGCTATAGAAAGCTCCCCAGCGAGGTTTATAGACTATAAAATCATACGGGGCTATTGGTATAATCTGACCGTTTAGCAGCGATATATCTGAATAATTTTCTGCATTTTCGGGTAATAATTCCGTAACTATTTTAGCTCCATTACTACCCGGGGAAACGATTTTTTTACCATCTTGAAACAAGCTCTTTCTGCATAGCTCAGCATTACTGCCATCCTCTTTATAAAGTCTAATGACGTGGATGACCGGAAGTTGGCAGTTACGAAATACAGATGCCAGTTTGGCAATATTTTCCGTAACGTCTTCGGTTCCCTGTATATATGATGCACCATCTTTTTTTGCAAAATCCTTTTGCATGTCAATGATGATCAAGGCACTCCTATTCCAATTCATTTTTGTGTATTCCATTTTCTTACTGGATTTTATAATGTGCTCTTACTTTACTTACTTTTCCTTCATTATTCAATTCCATATATTCTGCCGAAAAGGAGTTATTTACACTTCGGTAAAACAAAACGATTGAATGAGATCCTTTGAGTTCGTGATATAATTCAAAGTGCAGGTCGGGGTATTTTTGCAGGGCTTTTGAAAAATAATCCTTTAAATCACTTTTATTGGAAATTTTACCTTCTGCGTTTATTCCCATTTGCTGGATAATAGGAGATACAAAATCAATTTTTTCGCTGTAATGCTCCATTATTTTATTCAAATCGTGACTGTTCCACGCCATGAGCCACTCCTGTGCAAAATCTGTATTCATATCCGTTTATTTTAATCGACTGTTTTGAATAATTTCTTCTGAACTCAATCCAAACATTGGCGGTGTCTTTACATCCAACAGGTTCAGATAAATATAAAGCTGTGCTCTGTGATGAATTTCGTGTTCGGTCATTGCACGAAGCCACTTCCATACCGTAATAGGTGTATTGGCTGGTGTCAGGCATTTTCGTTGCAAATCATCATTGCTAAGCTTTTTTAAAATGGCTAATGCTTCCTCGTGTTTCTCATTAAAATACCCGATTATCTCATTGTATCCATCTGCTAATTCTTTACCACAACCGCTATAGCAACATGGCTTTCCTAAAATGGTTTCGGCAAACATATATCTTTCTATTGCTGCAATATGACGTATTTGGTCGGCTATGGTAAACTTTCCGGGTCTATACGCCCAATCCATGTATTCTGGTGGAATAACAGCTATCAATCGGTTCGTCCGTTCCCTGATTTTTCCGTAATAGTCCAGAAAGGTGTTGATATTGGTTATTTCCATAATTCGTTCAGTCTATTTGTTTGTCAGGAGCTTTTTTGGATAACTGCATTAAGGTTACTAATGAAGTTGCCGCTAGTGTTTCCTCGCCTTTATTCGTAATACTAAATACATCTGAACGCACCACAGTAAGCACTTTTCCGTTTTTTACCACCTGCGCTTTAGCCACCAATTGTTCTCCAAAAGCGGGATTTAGATAATTTACTTTTAATTCAACCGTAGTAAAGTAACTGTCTTTCGGTTTTGCCGAAGCTCCTGCATAACCAGAGGAAACATCAACTAAAGTAGCAATGGTACTGCCGTTGAACATTCCTGCGGGGCGAGCCATAAATTCTTGTTTAGCAACGGTAATTTCAAAATAGCCCTCGCCAATTCCGGTTATTTCTGCTCCAAATAATTCCATCATTTTGGAACGGTTAAAACTTTCCTTTAATTGCTTTTTTCGTTCGTTACTGATTGTTTTCATAGAACCAATTATTTAAAAATTCATTCATAAGTGTGTTGCACGTACTTGTGTTTTGTACCCCTGTATGGATTTCTGCTTCAGATTGTACATAAGGAAGCGGTTCTATGTCTTCTTTTCCATTTTCAAGCATTTGCAATAAGGTGGTTTGTGTTACTTCCAAATGAAATTGAAGTCCTATTACATTTTTATTGTAGTAAAAAGCCTGATGCGCATTGGCTTCTGAATACAATAGGTCTAAACTTCCGTTATCAGGAATATCGAACCGGTCTCCGTGCCAGTGAAAGACGATGGGTTTATTGCTGAACAGCTTATAAAACCAAGGTAGCTTTTTACTTTCTTCGGTAGGGAAAACCGGAAACCAACCTATCTCTTTATGAGTGGCAGGAGATACTTTTGCACCTAAACAATCCGCAATGAGTTGTGCACCCAAACAAATTCCCAATACTTTTTTGCCTGCGGCTATACAGGATTTGATAAACAATTTTTCTGCCTTTAACCATTGATATACCGATTCTTCGTAAATACCCATTGGGCCTCCCAGTACAATCAAGGCATCTATCTCTGAAATATCAGGTAGTAGAAACCCGGGATCATAAAATTTTGTGGAGGATATTTTGTGTTCTTTGTCATCCAACCAGATTTTAACAGCTCCTAAACCTTCAAAGGGTACGTGTTGTAAATAATGGACATTCATAGGTATGCTTTATTTTCATTCCAATAATAACTGTCAGGGTACATACGCTGCCCGAAGACTGCTGTGCCCACCCTGATTATTGTAGCCCCTTCTTTTATGGCTGTTTCTAAATCTCCACTCATTCCCATTGACAATTCCTTCATTACGAC
>QNXU01000414.1 GCA_003973485.1 Bacteroidota bacterium
TGAAAATTGAATTAAAGAATCACCAGAGTTTTGAGCTATTACATCATGACTAATTTGAATCAACTCAAAAAAACGACCGCTATGAAAAACAGGATGAATAAAAGCTACTGCAGATCCTCCAACAATCAATAATCCAAAATAAAGCAGCACCTTTTTCGGGAAAGTGAATTTTCTTAAAAACTTCTCTTTACTAAAAATAAGTGTTATTCCCAGAATTGGCAATAAAACAATAGGAACATAATACTTCACTTTCCACAACACATACACACTTATAATTGCAGGAATCGCATAAAGCCATTTTTTAGGATTAGCTTTCCATTTCAAAACGGATAAACCTAAGGCATAAATGGCGATAGTCATTAGACTTTCCTTCAATAAACCCGAACTCCAAAAAGTAATGGAAGGAATAAATAGCAGGGCAACAAAAATAATAAACTTATTTTCTTTGGAGATTTTCACCAATTCATTAACAAATGCCCAAATAGCCAATCCCGAGAAAAAACTTAAATATATGCTCATGCTAAAATAATTTCCTTGAGTTAAAGCATATAAAAAACTCATCAATCGCACAAAAAAGAAGGTTCTTGGTTCTGACTGAGCTGAAAATTCAGCATGTGATAAACTTAATGGGGCAAATCCTACCCATTCAGAAAATGAAATTCTTTCAGTCTGAAAATATTGAAATAAGGCTTGAGCTTGTTCATAAAAAT
Organism: Bacteroidota bacterium; assembly: GCA_003973485.1. Classification (GTDB taxonomy): domain Bacteria; phylum Bacteroidota; class Bacteroidia; order Cytophagales; family Cyclobacteriaceae; genus Marivirga. The sequence goes on from QNXU01000414.1 coordinate 711, forward strand.
AAATAGTGTCACCAGTCCCACCATAGTATGACCAGTATAAAAAGCCCATTAAGATTCCACAACTGATTTTTAAAAGCGTAAAAGTGCTGAAAATGATCTTATCATCCATTTCTGAAATTTTTCGAATGACTGCACTAAAAATTACAGCAATAATCAGAGTATGGACAATTATTGACATCATACTTTCAAAATGGATAAGCCTATGCTGCAATTCAGGCACTTTTTAGGTTGACAATATTCATTATGAAGTTGAATCATGGCTTGTGAATCAAAGGCAGATTTTAATTCTTCTCCTAAACCTGCAAATTTTTTGGTAATATAATTCTTTTCTGCTTTTAAGTCATTTAATAAACCAATGGCTTTATCCATATATCTCTCCTCCCCAATGCTATTGGCATAAAGCGCCAAAAGGGGCGGAATACAATTTATGATCAGCGTTTTTAAAGAATTCTGCCCAAACTGTTTATTCCTGAATTTGCTTTCCTTATCAAACTGATAGTGATTGAGCCAGTAATCAGACACCTTCACTTTTAACCTTTTTTGTAGCCTTTTCAAATCTAAATCAATGACAAAAGCATCAAAAAGTGAAGGGAAAACATGCAAAATTTGAGCTAATTCTGCTAGCCTGATAGTGGGGAAATTGGCAGGTCTTAAGCGAAGAAATCTCCATTCATGCAAATGCATTTCACTTCCTAAAGTGGCTTTATGTTTATGTTTTAGAAACTTCCATTCATTTTTTAGCTTATTGGGATATTCATCTTCAAAATCCTGAGCGAGAAATCCCGAAGCACCAAAAAGCAAGGCTTCCAATTGAAAAATGTTGGCTCTATATTTTTTAATCAGACTGTAGGGAAGGATTTCAGCCAAACGCTCAAATGGATGCTGATTTACTTTGAATCCCATTGCAGACAACAGCATAAAATAAGATGCCTGATCCCAATTCTGAGCTCCTTCCTCAAAATGTGCTTTAGCCTTTTCAGATTTTTGATGAAGCCTTTCTATCAAAACTTTTTCCAGCATTTCGGATTTATGTAAATCACTTATGTCAGTCCACTGTCCAGCACAAGGAATTTCATCCTGTGAACTTTGAAGCTTTTGATATTTTTCAATTAACTTAAAATTAACCCTGTCTTTTAACTCAATAGTGGGGATTTTACTACCATCAGGATGCTTTATCGGTTCATCATTTTTCCATACCACATGCAAAACCACATTTTCATAATTTGGATCTGTTTGATGATGGTGTCTATTCCAGTCGGATGACTTGATATGGATTTCTACTGCGCCATTCCATTCCATATCATCAATCAATATTTTAGCTTGCTGAAAATCAGGGCCAGAATTGGAATGCGCAAAACCAGTTTTGATGGTTTTTACTGAAGCCCCATCGGAAGTTTCAAGTTCATTTTTATCAAATTTCTGATAGCGCCAGACATAATGCAAAAAATCTTCTTTCATTGATTGATAGTTTGGTTGAAAAAATGAATATCTGAAAACTATGGATTTATTACAAATTGGGAATTGAAATAAAAGATTTTATGTTTTAAAAACTTAAATCTGTATTTTTATTATGTGAAATAAACAAACATGGATTATTTAATCATAATTGAACAAACACAAGAGGGATACAGCGCCTATGTACCTGATTTACCAGGCTGCATTTCTACTGGAAAAAATAAAGCTGAAACTGAGAAAAATATCCGTGAAGCAATCACTTTTCATTTAGAGGGGATGAAAGAAGATGGTGAATATATTTACTACTAAAACAACTGACCTAAATTAATACTGTTAATTAAAGTATTTAAAATCTAAAATTTATACCTGGAAATACCATTCTGTAAGGTGTTTCTTGATAAAAATCATACTCAATAAAAACACCTAAATTTTTATAAATATTATATCTGGCACCTATTCCTAAATGGATATCCTGATGTTTACTTTTTGGAAATAAATATTCATCCGGATAATCATAGACAAATCCCTTGCGGAATTTTAAAGCAATATATACTTCAAATTTATTTTGATATCGTATCTCAGGAATTAATTTTGTTAAAAAGATATTTGTATTAAAACCTATTGTAAAAATAGACCTCTGTACATCTTTAAAATCGTATGTAGAACCATTAGAATCTATTGGAATCATAATTTTATCATATCCCAAATGGATTCCCACTTCTATAATATCCTTGAACAATTTTTGATTATACTCAGCACCAAAGTAAGAATATGAGCTTAAGGTTGTAAAATTATAAGCAGAAACCCCGAGTTTTACTTCTCTATCTAAATCTTGAGCAGATAATTTGTCAACAAACAAAGAGGACATTATAACTAAAAATAAGATAAGTTTTTTCATACCTAATGACTAATCGGGTTATCTTTAAAATATAGGCCTAAAGTTAAATAAAAGAGCCCATATTGTAAAAATTGTTTTACAATTTAGGCTGATGATTTCATTGTCAACTTAATTTCTTTCCACATATTTTATCCTCAATATTGTAAAATCCTGTTTTTAGTGATTAATTGCGCTTATGGTTCTCAATTACATCTGGATTGCATTTTTTCTGATTGCTTTTGTTTTTGCCTTAGTCCAATGGATTTTTATGGGCGATATGGAAATATTTCCAGCTCTCACCCAAGCTACTTTCGACAATGCTAAGTTGGGCTTCGAAATTTCTTTGTGGCTGACTGGAGTAATGTCGCTTTGGCTAGGGATTATGAAAATAGGCGAAAAAGGCGGAATGGTCTCCATTCTAGCTAAAATCACCTCTCCACTTTTCTCAAGGTTATTTCCTGAAGTTCCAAAAAATCATCCTGCAATGGGTGCTATGCTCATGAACATCTCAGCCAATATGCTAGGCTTAGATAATGCCGCCACACCATTGGGATTAAAAGCTATGCATAGTTTACAAGAATTGAATCCTGTAAAAGATACTGCCAGCAATGCACAAATCATGTTTTTGGTACTCAACACATCAGGATTAACCATTATCCCCATCAGTATAATGGTATATCGCTCTCAGTTAGGTGCAGCTGATCCTTCTGATGTGTTTATTCCGATTTTACTCACTACTTTCTTCTCAACTCTCAGTGGATTAATAGCTGTTTCTTTGGTTCAAAGAATAAACTTATTTCATAAAAATGTTTTGCTTTCATTAGGTTTATTGAGCATGGTGATTGCAAGTATTATTTGGTTTTTCAGTAGCTTAAGTCAGTCTGAAATTGGCCCTATATCTTCTAATATTGCCAATTTCATTTTATTCTCCATCATTATAGCTTTTATCATATTAGCCATTCGTAAAAAAGTCAATGTTTATGATTCGTTTGTTGAAGGTGCTAAAGAAGGCTTTAGCTATGCAGTCATGATAATTCCTTATTTGATAGCTATTTTGGTAGCTGTGGGGGTTTTTAGGGCTTCTGGGGCTATGATGGTTTTAAAAGATGGTTTAGAGGCTATTGTAGCTTTTGCAGGATTGAACACAGACTTTGTACCTGGAATACCTACTGCATTAATGAAACCCTTAAGTGGCAGTGGCGCTAGAGGAATGATGGTAGATGCCATGGAAGTTCACGGAGCTGATTCATTTGTAGGAAGATTGGTAAGTGTAATGCAAGGTTCTACAGAAACTACATTTTATGTATTAGCAGTATATTTTGGCTCAGTAAATATTCGCAATTCCCGATATGCTTTAACTTGTGGTTTGATAGCCGATGCGGTGGGGATTATTGCGGCAATATTGATAAGTTACATGTTTTTCTATTAATTACATTTTATAACTTTTCCAAAGTTATCCTATCATAAAAACTTAAGGATTTTCCAGCTAAAATTAAATCCTATCAATTCAAAACTTTGGAAAAGTTGGAAACAATCGATTTTCGCCTTTATTTTATTAGTATGAAAAAAATCAAAGACCTAAAACCAGAAGAGATTGACAGAATAGTTGAAATGGGTTGGGAAGATCGCACCACTTTCGATGCTATTTTTAATCAGTTTGACATATCGGAAAAGCAAACCATTAAAATCATGCGAAAGGAAATGAAACCTTCTAGCTTTAGAATGTGGAGAAAGAGAGTTCAAGGCAGAAAAACCAAGCACGAAGCTTTGAGAAAAGAAGAAGTAAAGCGTTTTAAATCAACTCGACAAAAGGCTATTAGTTTGAACAAGTATAAATGAAATTTAGGGTTTGAATAAATAGACCATATTTAATGTGAAGTTGTTATCGAAAATACCCCAGAGGAGCTAGTGTGGAAGAAAGCAATTATTGATTTTAATGCAACCTATCCTCCCTCACTTCCAAATTCTTCATGATTTCGGCTTCGGCTTCTAACAATTCCGCCCAGCGCTTTCTTACCATTTCTTTCGGTTGGTAGTTTTCTGCTAATTTCAAAAAGTTTTTATAATGACCTGCCTCTGAAACCATCAATTCATAATAGAATTTCTTCAGTTCTTCATCCTGAATATGTAAATGTAGCTGCTTAAATCTCTCACAGCTTCTAGCTTCAATCAAGGCGTTAATCAACAATTTTTCCATCAGTTGATATTTTCTGCTTCCACCCTTAATTTCCAGCTTCATTAATTGTGATACATATTCATCCTTTCTCTGACGCCCTAATTTATAGCCTCTTTTGTCCAGTTGCTCTAATACCCTTTCAAAATGCGACCATTCTTCAGCAACTACAGGTGTCATAACTTTCACCATTTCATCCATTTCAGGAAAATTGATAATGAGGCTCATGCAAGAACTAGCAGCTTTTTGCTCACAATAAGCATGATCCACCAGGATATCTTCAATGTTTTTCTCTGCTATATTGACCCATCTAGGGTCAGTTGGTAATTCTAAGCCTAAAGTGAATTTTTCTTTTTCCATTGGAAGAATAGAGCTGTTTATTTTTAATCAAAAAACGACCAAGTTAAACCAAAGTCTAGAATCCGTTCTTGTCCTGTGTAATATGGAGTAGTGAAATATCCCCCTGCTGTTACATCCTGATTTAATTGTCTGAACTTAATAAAAAGCTTTGCTGTATTGATTTTCACACTTGCATATAAATCTACAAACATATAAGCAGGAACTTCAAAATAATTCTGCAAATAAAATTGTTGAGTTACAGGATCATAGTCATCAGCAAAATAGGTAGATTTATAATGTGCTTCAGCCCCAATTCTGGCTTCTAATCGTCCTTCAAATACTTTGTGGTAATAAATATCTAAGGTTAAAAAATGTTCTGGAATTCTAAATAAATCAGCATCAGCACCTTCTTTCAAGGTATAGATATAATTTGCATCCAAATTCATGACACCATATTTGGCTTTAGCCTCAATTCCAGGATGG